>CALUHX010000001.1 GCA_944320555.1 uncultured Butyricimonas sp.
TACATGATTCAAAAAATATGCAAGATACTGTGGTTGAACAATATCTCACAAAAGTGGGCTTTTTAAGGGACGACTAACTATTCAAAGCCACACACTCAAACGCATACTCCATTTTTCTCAATGCCTTGTTCCAACGAGCGTGTCGTTTTTTAGGCTCCGGATACATTCGATTAAAATATCCGGGAAAAGATCGAACACATTCCATATAACCTTTCAAACTCGGAAGAATTTGAGCAGCAATTGCTCCCGACGTATCCTCGTAAGCCCCATCATCTATTTGGATATAAGCCTTATTGAGAAAAGGCAAAATCGTGGCGAATTCGTGCAAACCGTTCAGCACCCGCATGGCCGCTTCCTGATCAAAACTTTTCAAATTCGACGCGCTCCTACCCCATGAGATTTCTTGCACATATTGAAATGCGAACACAACCTCATCCACCATTCGCTTCTGCTTCTCATCCAAACAAGCATGTTGGACAAACTCCTTCAATAGAGTCAGACAAACATTGGAGGCATAATAATTGAACTGCCGCATTTTTTCCTCCTTCCCAGATTCTTTTTCAAGAAACGAACCAAATTCTTCTACTCCTGCTTTCATTTCATCAACATTTTAACAATCAAACGACCACTTATCTATCGGGCAAACGACATACCCCACAAACTTCCCGCCTCTATCATTCCATAAGAAGATAGCCACCATTATATCGTCCTTCATAATAAAAACCCCTTACCCACCCTCGTTCTTCTTTCAAATAGTCAGTGCGCTGGTTATGCGCTATGATACTACTCCCATGAGGATTATGCGACTTACACTTATGCGCAGTGCAGGAAATGCACAATAACACGACTTGCAAATCACCTATGCTCTAAGCTGTTTAAATCTCTATTTATTCAAAAAGAGGCACCGCCACTACCCGAAAAAAGAACTACGCCTTATTTGTCTCTATACCAAATCGACTGTCCAATTCAGACTTTGGAGTTTCAAATCCAACTCCCTAAGCCGCTTGGCATAGCCATCCATCTCTTTCCGCAACTGCGCCACGTCTATGGTGCGGACGTATTTGATTTCATTCCGCCCCAAGCGATCAGTCACGATGACGTAGTTCACCACCTCCCGCATCACGGACAGACGCAACGTAAGCACATCTTTTCGGGCTATCATCCGGGTAAGCGATTCACCCTCATGCGTCGCCTGCATATTGGTCTTGTTAATCCGGAAAATCAACTCTTCCAATTGCGCCAGACAATCGTCCAACTCCCCACGCAAATCCTGCACCGACTCGGCAGGCTCATCGCCCTCCTGCACTTTAGAGCTGTCTTTCAATCTAGTTTTCAATTGGCTGATCCTTTTCTGCAAATCAGCACGAACACTTAATGCTTCTGCCAGTTTCATAACTAATATGTTTTAATTTACAACGCAAAGTTCAGTCGATTGTATGCCAAAAGAACGCACAGGTTCAGTTTTTTTTCAACGGCAACGCAGCCGCTCCGAAAGGAAAAAGATAAGTCAAAGAAAAAGAATCCTCGTCCCCTACCGTTCCCCCGTTTTGCTCCACAATTTTACACAAATAAAACTTCGATTTTTTCATCAGATCGGTTCCGCCAATATGCACCTCCGTTAATGCAGAGTGATTACTTAGCTTTATTCGGCTCAATGCTCCGCAATGACAACAATTCAAATATTGCAACGCATCACACTTGCTCAAATCCAACGCCTTCAATTTATTCGAAAACATACACGACAAGCTCTCAAGCAAGCGATTATGGGTCAAATCGATACTCTCCACCTCCATATATTCACAAACCAACACTCGCAGATCAGGATTACAACCCATATTCAGACCATCCAAACGTCTGACATTCAACATTTGCAATGACGGACACCCACTAATATCAATACCCGTCAATTGAAATTCCACCAAAGCCTCACTAAAACCAAGAATTTGCCCTTTTTCCACATAAATTGAAATTTTATACGAGATCCCTCCTCCATATCTTTTTGCCGGGAACTCGTGAGACAAACGCACCCACACACGTTTTTCAAATTCACAGTGCTCCAATTTTCCATCCCCCCAATCTACATTCAACTGACTCCCCGCAGACACCAATATGTCAAAATTGCCATACCATCCGTACAACCAATCTAATGTGACAATATTAACAACGATTCTATCCGTAACTTCCATTTTCTCAAAATATCAATATCATGCCGCAAAGAAACAGCACATCTACGCCAAATTGAAGCACACATAGGGATTTTCAACAAAATTGTCCATGTTTCCACTCACTCTCTCAACCTTTGCCTCACAAAATTCGACAAACCTCAAAAACAATATCACATGAAAAAAAACAAAAAATCATCGCCCGACCAAACAGCAAAAAAACGCAACCAATATTCCCATCAAGAAACGACAGTCGCCACCATCTGTAAACATATCCACCCTGAAGCCAATTTGCAAGCTCCAGCAAGAAACTTACATCCAGAATTATAAAACCGTACAACAATTGGGAGATGGGGGAAGCCCCCTAATCTATTCCCCCCTTCCATCAATCCGCGAATTCTCGTTCTTTTTCACAACAGCCAATAATCCATGCGACAAGCACGGCTATCGCACAAATTCCCGTTTTTGACAAGTTAACAAATCATACTCGAGAATGTCATAGAAAAAATGTTTTTTCTAATATTGCTCTTTTCATTCCTCCCTGCTCTTTATTAGAGAACCGCTAAACACATCGCTCATGCGCATTGCGTCGAGCGCGGAATCTATATGTTCGACTTCCTTGGCAGACAACTGGATGTCCGCAGCCCCGATATTCTCCTTCAGCCGACACAATTTGCGGGTTCCGGGAATGGGGACTATCCACGGACGCTTGCACATCATCCATGCGAGGGAAATTTGTGCGGGAGTGGCATGCTTCTGTTCCGCCAAATCGTCGACGAGGGAGAACAACGCCTTGTTCTGCTCAAAACTCTCCTTTTGAAATTGAGGCATGGAGGCCCTATAGTCAGTCGCCACGTCAAAACGGTCGTTTCCCGTATAACATCTTGTGAGCAGGCCGTTCGCAAGCGGAGAAAACGCGACAAATCCGACCCCCAGTTCTTCGAGCGTGGGAAACAACGCCTCATTCCACCGCGCCATCATAGAGTAACGGTCCTGTATGGCAGCCACCGGGCACACGCTGTGCGCCCTGCGCAAATATTCCTCGCTCGGTTCGGAAATACCCCAATGGAGAATCTTGCCCGCCTTTATCAAATCGGCCATCACGGATGCGACAATTTCCGGTTCCACTTTCGGGTCCGTGCGATGCTGGTAATAAAGGTCGATATGGTCAGTCCGCAACCTTCGCAGGGAGGCGTCGACCGAGCGGCGTATCACTTCCGGACGCGAATCCGTAATGACGGCATGCGGACCGGGAGCATCCAAGTGCTCGAAAGAAATTCCAAATTTGGTCGCAATGACAATCCTGTCGCGGAAAGGCTTGAGAGCATTGCCCAGCAGTTCCTCGTTGTCATGAGGATTGGAGACTGTGCCGTAAGATTCAGCCGTGTCGAAAAAAGTGTAACCCATATCCACCGCATCGGCCAACAATTCGGTCATTTCCTGCTTGTCCGCAGGCGCTCCGTAAGCATGGCTCATGCCCATGCATCCTAATCCCACAGCGGACACTCTCAGTCCGCCACATCCTAATGTCCTGTAATTCATATCTTGTTTTTTTATTGTTGCAGTGCAAAATTACTACGGTTCAGGGAACGGCACTTTACAAGGATTGCGGAAGGAAATGCGCGTATTTCGGTTTCTGTTCAATCATATAAAAAAAATGAGTTCTTTTGGTGTCCATGGCAAGGAGTATTGAATCGAAATATGTACATTTGCATGAAGATAAAAGAACAAGGACATGGCCGAAGTGGAAAATATCATAATAAAGGACTCTCTTGACGGACTGGGCACGGACGCATACAGCAACTATCTGGCCCATGCCCTTTGCCTGGCAGGCTCTTGCAGGCTGAAATACAACGGAGAGGAACGAAATCTGCAAGCCGGAGATCTGATGATAGTCCGCAAGGGCAAGTTGGTGGAAAGCATCCGCCCGGCGGAAGATTTCCGTGTGAAGGTGATATACGTCACCGCCGAGTTCGTCGTGCTCTCCACCCCGCTGAGCAACTACGGCATGAAAGGCCAATTGGCCCTGTTCCTCAACCCCATCATGAAGCTGGATACCGGACAACAGGAACTATGCCGCAAAGACTTTGAGCTGGTGGAATCACGGCTGGCGCAGACCGGCCACCATTTCCGCAGGGACTTGCTGATAGCGTCCGTTCAAATGCTGATTATCGACTTCTTCGATTTCCACTCCCACCTTTACGGAGTGGACAACATTCCATTGCAAAGCGCCGCTATCATGAGTCGCTTCCTCAACATGTTGGAAAACGGAACATACCGCGACCACCGCGAGGTAAACTATTACGCCGACAAACTGTGCGTCACCCCCAAATACCTGTCTGAAGTATCCAGAAAGATAAGCGGTTATGCGGCCAATTATTGGATAAACCGCTACACCGTCCTCGACATCTCCCGCCTGCTCCGCGACAAGACCCTGACCTTCGTCCACATTTCCGACATGTTCGGTTTCTCATCACCGGCCTACTTCAGCCGTTACGTGCAGCAACATCTGGGAGTAAGCCCCTCGGAATATCGAGGATAAAAAACTCGACCGACAATCCGCAAAATTGTAGGCTCTTGCAGAAATTATTGTAACATGACACCAAAAGATTATGACGAACTTTGCATCACAAAAACACTTGAAATCATGAAAACAACGACCTGTATCGCCATAATGATGGCAGCGTTGACAGCCTGCGACAAAAGCGGAAGTTTCAACAATAAAAACAAGAATATGAATCAAAAAGAAAAAGTAAACGATGTGGCCGGACGCAAAAACTTCGGCGCGCGGCATCCGATCATGACACCACAGCCCTGCATCATGATTGCGACCTATGACGAGAATCAAGTTCCGGACGTGATGATGGCGGCATGGGGCGGTCAATGCGACTATGACAAAATCACGTTCGAGCTGGGAGCGCACAAGACCACCGAAAATCTCAAACTGAAAAAAGCCTTCACGGTCAGCTTCGCAACGGAGGAGGACATGGCACAATCCGACTACTTCGGGCTGGTAAGCGGCAACAATGTCCCCGACAAAGTGAAGCGGGCCGGTTTCACCGCCACCCCAAGCCCCAATGTGGACGCCCCGATTATCAACGAATACAAGCTCACGCTGGAATGTCGTGTGGTTGAAATGGAAGAATACGCCGACGGCGGCGCGCGCGTTGTCGGCGAGGTCGTGAATTGGAGCGCCGATGAAAGCATTCTTAATGCCGATGGCAAGGTTGACCTCGCCAAACTCAAACCGATTATTTTCGACTCGTCCGCCTTGATTTACCGCGCCGTGGGCGACAGCGTGGGACAGGCATGGCTCTCGGGGAAAAAATTCCAATAACCTAAACCCTTACGAAACATTCAAGAAGCAGGAAGCGGAACCCGCCAAAACCGAAAAGGATGATGTCCGGAATGGCACAATCACCGGTTTCCACGGAACAGGGAATCCCTCAAAATTGAGTAACGGGTATCGCCAGGCCGAAAATCACATTGGACGTGAAAGCCATGGCGTGCCCGTAAGCCTTGTCGCGAGTCATGATTTACAGCTTTGTGCCCCAAACCATTCTCTCCACGTCCTCCAACGTGGCGTTAAAGAAACGCTGCTCCTTGTTCAGCGAGCGCATCTGCCGCATCTCCTCGTCGGTCAGGGCGAAGTCGAAAATTTGGATGTTCTCCTTGATGTAATCGGGATTGGACGCGCCGGGGATGACGGAGAAACCTTCCTGAATATGCCAGCGCAGGATGACTTGCGCCGGAGTCTTGCCGTGCGCTTCGGCGATTTTCTTTATCACGGGATCTTTAAACAAGGCGCCGTTACTCATCGCGCCGCCCAACGGAAACCAACATTCTACTTGTATCCCGTACTTCGCCGCTTTCTTGCGCATCTCCAGACGTTGGGCATAGGGATGGCATTCTATCTGAAGCACGGCCGGCTTGATGGTCGCACTGTCGAGGATAGTCTGAAACACCTCGTCGTTGGCGTCGAAATTGCTAATGCCAAGAGTCCGCACCTTTCCCATCTTCACGGCCTTCTCCATGTCTTTCCACGCTCCCACGAAGTCACCCACAGGTTGATGCACGTAAAGCAGGTCGATATAATCCAACTGCATTCTTTCCAACATCTCATCAATGGCTTTCAGTGTCTTTCCCTCCCCGTATTCCGTCGGCCAAAGCTTGCTGGTAATCCAAATCTCCTCGCGTGGAATGCCGCTCTCCTTGACGGCGCAGCCCACGCCCGCCTCGTCAAAATAAGCGTGGGCGGTATCGATGTGGCGGTACCCCGCGCGCAAGGCCGTAAGGCACGACTGCTCGCATATCGCGTCGGACGGCTGAAGGAAAGTCCCTATGCCGAAACGGGGCATCTCCACGCCATTGTTCAACTTGACCACGGGCACACCCGCCGTGATGGTCTTTTCCTGCGCGTCGAGCGCGCATACGCCGCCGCACACTACCAAAGCGGACAGCAAAAGTTTTTTCAATGATTTCATACTCTCCGTATCCATATCATTCATTCTTAACGGTTATTGCTTTGACACAAAGGTAGGGCACGTTTGTCCGAACAGGCTTACAGAAAATTCGGAACAATATGTAACTTTTACGGTAAATGAAAACGACACGCTTGGTTATTCACCCTCCTCTTCCGTCTATCCGCCCAAAGATGAAAGAGGCACCCCAGATTGCTTTCGGCCTCAACTTCTCCCTAACGCCTCCTCATTATCAACCCCTTCTGTTTTCACAGAATCCACATCGCTATCGTGGCGCAAGCCTCCGCGTCGGCGAGGGCGTGATGATGGCGGGTCAAGTCGTAACCGCAACGGGCCGCCACGGTCTGCAATTGGTGGTTGGGCAACTCGCCCTTGAACGCCCGGCGGGAGGCCCGGCAAGTGCAATAAAAACGATAGTCGGGATAATCCATGCCATACGCACGGAACACCGCTTTCAGACACCCCTCGTCAAACGGACTGTTGTGGGCCACCAACGGCAACCCCTCAATCTTCGGGGCTATCTCCGCCCACACCACCGGAAACACCGGCGCGCCGTCCGTGTCCTCGCAGGTCAGCCCGTGCACCCGGGTGTTCCAATAAACGTAATAATTCGGCTCGGGCCGTATCAAACGGTATATCTTGTCCACCACCTCTCCGCCCCGCACGACAACCACCCCCACGCTGCACACGCTGGAGCGTTCCCCGTTGGCCGTCTCGAAATCTATCGCCGCAAAATCCTGCATGACATTTTCCTCCTTAATCCTTTGCTTAAACTATCCAATTGTCCCGCGAAACTACAAAATTTATCGCCAAACGCAACCCCTTTCATCTCCATGCGTCTTCCCATCTTCTCCCCGTGCGTTTTTTCAAACATCCGCCATTCCCATCCCCGCCGTTCCCAGGGTTTTCACATACTAATAAGCGTATTTTAAGCCACCTTTAAGCCATGCCGCGCGAGTGCGGCGCGATGCAGCGTCGATGGCCGTTCGTCCACGGACGACCACCCACCGACCCGCCATCGAACCTCAACCGAACATAATGGCTTAAAAGGGGCTTAATGCACGCTTATTACTGGCGGAAAAGGGGCAGAGAATTTCTTTTAGCTTTTATTCAGCGAATTTTCCTGTCAAAACCGGCGCGGAACCATTATATTTGTCAAAGAAGAAAACAAGGCCCCTCAAATTTCAAAAGAGCATGAACGAAAAGGTGATAGAGAAACTGAAAATTTTAGCGGAAAGCGCCAAATACGATGTCTCGTGCGCGTCGAGCGGCACCACCCGCGGCCATCGGAAAGGCCAGATTGGAAGCGCCGAGGGATGGGGCATTTGCCACAGCTTCGCGGAGGACGGGCGGTGCATCGCCCTGCTCAAAATCATGCTCACGAACCACTGCATGTACGACTGCGCCTATTGCATCAACCGCCGAAGCAACGACATCCGCCGGGCCACGTTCTCCGTGTCGGAGCTTGTGGAGCTGACCATCGAGTTCTACCGCCGCAACTACATCGAGGGGCTGTTCCTCAGTTCAGGGGTCGTCCGCAACCCCGACTACACGATGGAGCGGCTGGTGAGGGCGGTGAAAGACTTGCGGACGACGCACCGCTTCAACGGCTACATCCACTTGAAAAGCATTCCGGGGGCCAGCCCGGAACTCGTCCGGGAGGCCGGACTGTACGCCGACCGCATGAGCGTGAACATCGAGATTCCCAACGAGCGCAGCCTGCAACTGTTGGCCCCGGAAAAAGACTTCGAAAGCGTGTTCTCGCCCATGCGCCACATTCAACAGGGCATGCTGCAAAGCGCGGAGGAACGCCGCAAATTCCGCCACGCCCCCCGCTTCGTGCCGGCGGGGCAAAGCACGCAGATGATCGTGGGCGCCAGCCCGGACTCCGACCGCGACATCCTGCGCCTCTCCGCCGCGTTCTACAAGCGTCCCAGCATGAAGCGGGTCTACTACTCCGGCTTCGTGCCCGTGAACGCCTACGACAGCCGCCTGCCGGCCTTGAGGCAACCTCCGCTGGTGCGGGAAAACCGATTGTACCAGGCCGACTGGCTTCTCCGCTTTTACCATTTCCAAGTGGATGAAATCGTGGACGACGCCTATCCCGACCTGGACCTGGAAGTGGACCCCAAACTGGCATGGGCCCTCCGCCATCCCGAATGTTTCCCCGTGGACGTGAACCGCGCGCCGTATGAAATGCTGTTGCGCGTGCCGGGCCTGGGGGTGAAATCGGCCAAAATGATTCTCGCCGCCCGGCGGCATTCCCGGTTGGGAAGCTCGCACTTGAAACAAATCGGGGTGGTCATGAAAAAGGCCCGCTATTTCATCACGTGCCGGGAACTGGAGACGCGGACCATCCAAGAGTTGCGTCCGGAAAACGTGCGCCGCATCCTGACCCGGGGCAAACACCGCCCCGCGGACGACGGTTGCCTGCTGATTCCTTTCGACTTCACCGACAATCCACCCCTCCGCCCATGACTGTGTTCCGTTACGACAAAACTTTCGAGGGGCTGCTGTCCGCCCTGTTCGACGTTTACCGGCTCAAGCGATTCCCCGACGCCCTGCTCGGACCGGGAGAACCGCCCCCTCTGTTCCACGACGGTGTCATAGAAGTGGG
Source organism: uncultured Butyricimonas sp. (assembly GCA_944320555.1). Classification (GTDB taxonomy): domain Bacteria; phylum Bacteroidota; class Bacteroidia; order Bacteroidales; family Marinifilaceae; genus CALUMT01. Next base: position 9,261 of record CALUHX010000001.1, read on the forward strand.
CACCACCCGGGAGCGGGCCGACCGGGCATGGCGGGGACTGGAACGCAAGCTCTCTCCCTCTGCGCTCGCTTGCCTCACCTACGGCTGGCTGTCGGAACTTCCCCATGTCGATTTGTTATTGCTGCGCTACATGAAAAAAGCCATCGACGCGCCCTCGTCCATCGAATTGGACTTCGGCGACCCCGTCGTGCTCGAGGTCTCCAACATTTGGAAGAAAGTGAACAGCGAACGCCACAAAGCCATGCAGTTCCTCCGCTTTCAAAAGGCGGCGGACGGCACCTATTTCGCGGCCATGCGTCCGCTCTACAACGTGCTGTCGCTTATCGTCCCTCACCTGCGGGACCGGTTCGCCGACCAACGGTGGCTAGTTTACGATGTGAAAAGGGAATACGGATACTACCACGACCTGTCCAGTGTGGCGGAAGTCCGTTTCGAGGAAAAAGAAAAGCACCTCCTCTCAGGTTTCCTGGGCGACGACCTCATGGCGAAGGACGAAAAACTCTTCCAACAACTTTGGAAGACCTACTTCAACAGCACTTGCATCCGCGAGCGCCTCAATCCCCGCCTCCACCGGCAGAACATGCCCGCGCGCTTTTGGAAATACCTGCCCGAGAAGAGGTGACCCGCGCGTCCTCACTCGCGCGCCGGCAACACCTCAATCCAATACCCGTCCGGGTCGGATATGAAATAAAGCCCCATGTCGGTGTTCTCGTAGCAAACGCACCCCATCTCCTTGTGGAAACGCCGCGCTTCCTCGTAATCGCCCGGCACCCGCAAACAAAGATGGTACTCGCCCTCGCCCAAGTCATACGGCTCTTTCCTGTCGCGGAGCCATGTCAGTTCCAGCGTGAATCCCGTTTGCCCGTCGCCCAGATAAACCAAGACGAACGAGCCGTCGGCAGCCTCTTTGCGGCGCGTTTCTTTCAATCCCAACGCCTTTTCGTAAAAAGCGATACTTTTCTCCAAATCCAACACATTAAAGTTGAAATGGTCAAACCTACCTTTGATTTCCATGCTATTGTTTATTTGTATTTCAATTCATCACCTTCTATTTCCACCCGTTCACCGGGACGATGCAACGCCCAAAAGCGACAGCCGCGCATTTCCGCGTACGCTTGAAAGGCGTTCGCCTTTCCGTAGTCACCCCAAAAGTGCATGGGCACAAACACCCGCGGACGCACCTTGTCCACGAACTGCCTTGCTCCCAACGCGTAATCCGCCCCCAACCGAGGGTCTACCGGAAAGCAAGCCACGTCCACACTCCCGGCCTGACGCGACAAAACGTCCAGTTCCCGCAAAAAAGCCAGATTCGCGGCCCTCGCCTCCTCGGCCGTCGACTCGTCTTTCCAATGCCAATTGTTCAAATCCCCCGCGTGAAAAATCCGCTCGCCCTCCATCTCCACAAGGAACGACACTCCGACATCCGTGGAGCCGAACGCCTTCACGCGCAACACGCCATCGCCCCACTCCCCGCCTTTCTCCAAAAAACTGACCGGGGCCTCCCTGTCGTCCACCTGAATGTCGGAAGAAAAGACATAGCGCACGCCGCCACGCCGCCTGTACCACTTCAAGACCGAGGGGTTGAAATGGTCCGCATGGGCATGAGTCGCCAAAACGTACAGACTTTCCTTTGCCGGAATCACTTCCCGCGCCACGACTCCTTCCCCGCGCCCTCCGTCCGAATCCTTATAAAAATCGACAATCACCGAACACTCCCGTCCCCGAAACACAAAACCGCTATGTCCGACATAAATCAATTCCATCACTTCTCCCCCGTGTATAGGCTGGCGATTCCGAAAGTCAACCGCCGTTGGGCGACGTTCCTATAACCGCACGAGCGCATGATTTGCAAAAACCTGTCCCCCTGGGGAAAAGCGAACACCGACGCGGGCAGGTACTCGTAAGCCTTGCGGTCGCCGGAGACAAGACCTCCCACCCGGGGTAGTATTTGCTTGAAATAAAAGCGGTACAACTGCTTCATCGGGAAACGCTCCGGCGTGGAAAACTCCAGGACGACCACCTTGCCGCCGGGGCGCAACACGCGGCACATCTCCGCCAGCCCCCGTTCCAGATGCTCAAAATTGCGCACGCCGAAAGCCACCGTCACCGCGTCGAACGTCCCGTCCTCGAAATCAAGGTTCTCGCTGTCGCCATAACGGAACTCCAGCCGGTCCTCCAGCCCCTTTTCCCTCGCCTTCTCCCGGGCCACGGCCAGCATGTTCTCCGATATGTCGGCGCCCACCACCCGCTCCACGCCGTGGCGCAACGCCTCGATGGAAAAATCCCCCGTGCCGCAGGCTATGTCCAACACCGTCCCCCGCCGTCCTCCCTCCAACTCCCGCATCGCCTTCCGCCTCCACGACTTGTCTATCCCCATCGACAGCAAGTGGTTCAACAAATCATACTTCGGGGCAATCCCGTTAAACATTTCCTGTACCTTTTCCTTTTTCGCCATAACTTCCAATGCGTTTTATCCGAGGGCGAAGGTAGCAATAAAATACCCCCCACGCAAGAAATTCTCTTCAATCACTTTCCCTCGCACAGGGGCATGCTGTCGGGAACCTTATCATCCATGCCAACAGCGAAGCGGCAAAAAGAATGACGGTCGTTTACCTCCTCTCCTGTCTCTCCATCATTCAGGCCACACCACTCGCACATCATTTCCATGCGGAACAACACTATAACAGGCAGGCTCTATCAAACGCCGTGAGGGAAGCCATTTCATCACAGCATTTATCTGGGTGAAAATTCGGATTTCACCTTGCAACGTTGCAACTAAAAGTCGCCAAAACTCAATTGGAATGTCTTTTCTCTTTTCATGTCACTAAGATACGAAGTATATGCTTATTTTCCTCACTTCCCCAAAGAAAGTTTTGCAGAGGTTCCATAATTAGCTATTTCGACACACCCTTTTGAAATAACAATGCACACGCCCATACCACAAAACATAATTTCCGACAAGGAAGAGTATCTATTTACAAGTACAATATTTACAAAAAAATAAACCATTAAATACAATTAAGACAGACAAAATATTATAACTTTGCATTACTTATCATTCAATATGATGAATAATATTTGTACTCTCATATTAGATTGGTCACATACAATAGAACAAAATTTGAATGCAACACTTGAATTTTGCCACAAAATTTCTTGTATGTATCAAGAGGAACGAATAACGCTTCCTTTTGATTTTGATTTATTAAACGAAGCCTTGCGCTCAGAAAACCTTAAAGAGACTGCCCATAGCCGAATTTTGTATAGAATATTGCAATATCGCTATTTGCGAAACGACTTCATCCAGCATTTCTTGCCTAATATGGCTTGTTCGCTTGAGTCTATTCAAATTCCTTATCCAGATAAACACAGAATTGACATTACAATCAAGGGAAATAATTTCTTCCTCATAGTCGAAAACAAGGTAAATCACGCTCCTGAACAGGAAAAACAAATTGACAGATATGTACAAATCGCACAACAAACATATCCCGACGAACAAATTTACGTCTTATATCTAAGTGGTGAAACTAACATTTTTCCATCCGAATATTCCATGTCACCAGAAACACGCCGACTCCTAAATGGCAGGATTATTTGCAAAAATTTTAAAGAAGACATCGCTCCATGGATTGCATCTGTTTATGAAGACATTGAATTTGACAAACAACCTCTACTAAAAAGTGCTTTGCTCACGTATAAAACTTATTTGGAAAACAAGTATAATCTCAATAATCAATATAAAGAGATGAACAACAAATTAGATAAAACATTGATAGAAACTCTCAATATAGAAACAGCTCCTTTATCCGAAAAGATAAATATCATTCAAGATCAAATTGACAGTATTGACAAAATTAGGGAAAGATTGTCATTTTTACTTCAAAATTACATCGAACAAAGTGACATGCAAGATATTAAAGCATGGTATGACAAATGCGTAGAGATACTTTCCGGAAATCCAATTCTCACGATGGAAAATAGCATGGAGTTTGGTTTCAACTTTAAGTATCACAACATTGAATTTCGATGTTGTGTTTCATTTGACGACAAAGAAGATAATCCATATTGGGGAATAGAAGGATTAACGGAGAATATCTATTCTCGCCCAAAGATATTTAAAGCTCTACAAAAGTTAGTCCTTCAAAGCAATAAGGGGTTTCACAATTTTGAATACAATTCAAAAGAATGGGTAGTATCCGACTACGAAAAGAAAGAAAACATTGTCGAACGATTTATTACACTCACGCATTTGATATGTGAATCTGAATGTTGCACCATTGTTGAATGAACATCTGAAATACTTCAAAATCTGAAATTATGACAAAAATAGACAATTCAGACAAATTAATATTTGTAAACATCAAACGATCATACGAAGCCTTGATAAAGGACGAAAAGGCTGACCCATATTATCGTGAAAATCTTAAAGAATGCACACGAAAATATTGGAAAATCTCGAACAAAAAGGCTGAGGCAGCTACTCACATCCTTGGTTGTTATAAAGGCATCGTCAAAGAAGTAATCAAAATATCTTCTTTCAATGAACACCTCGGCAGGAAAATATTTGAAGGAGATGACTTGAAAAATTCTAAATATATCGGCATAGACATTCGTGATATATTTAGCACACTCGTTAATTTTCGAATCAAGTACTATAATTTTTAAACAAAGCCTTCTATGAGGACTCTTTTTATTTTCATATGTAACGAAAAATATTTGCGTTCAATCATCAGAATCACTCACAAAAGTATAGAAAAGCATGGCATACGCAATTTTTTTGTGTCACCGCCACTTCTCCATGATAGGCAATTCTATGGCTGACAAGAACATTTCATTGAATAATAATATACTGTCCGGGAACGAGAAATAACGTTCTCGGACAGCATAATGATTTGTTTTCATCCCTGCGACACCCTTAAGACGCTAAAATGTGCACCACGACTCAGAAATCGACCGATGCGGGTTCTCTCTTCGCATCCAGAGTCTCAACCACTCGTCCAGAATCCTCCCGAGCCGCAACCTGTTTCTCGGCCTTTTCCCCCGTCCGTTTCTCGGATTTCTTCTCCGCCGGAGCCTTGTACTTCTTAATCAATCGCTCGATGACCTCGGTCGTCAGCTTGTCCTCTCCCGACAGAGAGGGGAACCCCTCCCAACGCACGATTCCTTGCGGGTCAATCAAAATCACATGAGGAATGCCCGTCACCTCCAACTCCTTCTGCATCCGCTTCGCCGAGTCGAGGGCCACGAAATACTCTATCTCCGGCACCGTGTACTTCGCGTAATCCTCCCGCGTCTGCCCCGCGATGCCGATAATCACCATGTCGTCCTTAATTTGCTTACTCCTTTCGTTCATTTCATTTATCAATTTCCGACAAGGCCCGCACCATGTGGCCCAGAAATCAATCAGCACAAACTTGCCTTCCGTCTCCGGCTCGTCCGTCAACCACTCGCCCACCACGAGTTCCGGAGCCTTTTGGTTCAACACAGACTTCGCCCACAATTTCTTACCATTGTTGCTTTCCTGGGCGGAAAGGGCCTGCACGGCCAACATCACGAACAATAACAAACTTACCTTTCTCATTTTTCTTTCAATTTAAAGTTTTCTTCCCCCAAGGAACGAAAAAACCGCCAATTCGGGGGACAACCATTATGTAAAAAAACGTGCGGGAGCGACATTACTCGTTCAACGCCCGCCAAATCATGTCTTTCAACTCCGTGATTCCCTGACCCGTCACAGAAGAAATGAAGACGTAGGGAATGTCGGGCAAGTCCAGTTCCATCTCGCCCATCAGCTCCCGGTCGGCGCAGTCGCACTTGCTGATGGCCAGCAGCCGTTTCTTGTCCAGCAATTCCGGATTGTACTGCCTCAGCTCGTTCAGCAGGATTTTGTATTCCCCGTGAATGTCCTTCGAGTCCGCGGGCACCATGAACAAAAGGATGGAATTGCGCTCGATGTGGCGCAGGAACCGCAGCCCGAGCCCCTTGCCGAGGTGGGCGCCCTCGATGATTCCCGGAATGTCCGCCATGGCGAACGAGCGCCCGTCGCGGTAGGACACGATGCCCAGATTGGGCACCAGCGTCGTGAACGGATAGTTGGCGATTTCCGGCTTCGCCGCCGACACCACGGACAACAGCGTCGACTTCCCCGCATTCGGGAAACCCACCAGCCCCACGTCGGCCAATATCTTCAGTTCCAATATCAACGTCCGCTCCACCCTCGGCTCGCCCGGTTGCGCGTAACGGGGCGTCTGATTCGTGGCCGAGCGGAAGTTCCAGTTGCCCAGCCCTCCCCGGCCGCCCCGCACGGCGACGCAAGTCTCCCCGTCGGCGGTAATCTCGCACACCACCTCTCCCGTGTCCGCGTCGCGGGCCACCGTCCCCAGCGGCACGTCAATCACCTTGTCCTCCCCGTCGGCTCCCGTGCAGAGGTTCCCGCTCCCGCTTTCCCCGTCGCCCGCGAAGATGTGGCGTTGGTATTTCAAATGAATCAGCGTCCAATAATTCCGGTCGCCCCGCAGTATCACGTGGCCTCCCCGGCCGCCGTTCCCCCCGTCGGGCCCGCCCTTGGCCGTCCGCTTGTCCCGGTGCAAATGCGCCGAGCCCGGGCCTCCGGCCCCGCTCCGGCAAAAAATCCTCACGTAATCAATAAAATTCGTCGTTGCCATATATTCGTCCTCTATCTGTGTTTACCCGTTAAAAATCATTCCGCCACCCGGTACAAATCCGGCAGGTTCCTCCCCAGTCCGTCGTAGTCCAGCCCCCGTCCCACCACGAAATCATTCTCCAAGGCAATGCAGGCGTAATCCACCGTCACGTCGCACTCCAGCGCGACGGGCTTGTGGAACATCGCCGCCGTCAGCACCCTCCCCGCGCGCCGCTCCTCGAGCATCGCCTTCAAATGGGCGAGGGACCGGCCCGTGTCCACCATGTCCTCCGTGATGACCACCGTGCGCCCCGCGATGTCCTCGTCCAGCCCGATCAATTCCCGCACCCGCCCCGTGGAACTCGTCCCGGCGTACGAGGCCACTTTCACGAAACTCACCTCCGCGCCCGGCACGGTAATCAACTTCAACAAATCGGCGGTGAACATGAAAGCCCCGTTCAGCACGCTCAGGAAAAGCGGCCTCTCCTCCGCCAGGTCCCGGTTGATTTCCCCCGCCACCCGCACTATCTCCCGGTCTATCGTCGCGGCGTCTATCGCCAGCTCGAATTCTCTATCGTGTAACTTAATTCGTCTCATTGCCTCGATAATTCAATCTTTTTTCGTTATTTTGCGCAAAAGTACAATTTTGAAATCAAAATACACGCGAAATATGAATCCAAAAGTAAGTATCATCATGGGCAGCACCTCAGACCTGCCCGTCATGGAGAAGGCGGCGAAAGTGCTGAACGACTTCCAAATACCGTTCGAAATCAACGCCCTTTCCGCGCACCGCACCCCCGCCGAGGTCGAGACGTTCGCCCGCGGGGCCCAGAACAGGGGCATCGAAGTCATCATCGCCGGGGCCGGCATGGCCGCCCATCTTCCGGGAGTAATCGCCGCCATGACCCCCGTGCCCGTCATCGGCGTGCCCATCAACTCCTCGCTCGACGGCATGGACGCCCTCCTCGCCATCGCCCAAATGCCCCCGGGCATCCCCGTGGCCACCACCGCCATCAACGGCGCCATGAACGCCGGAATCCTGGCGGCCCAAATCCTCGCCGTGGGCGACCCCTCGCTGAAGGTGAAAATCCTCGAGTTCAAGGAATCCCTCAAGAAGAAAATCGTCGACGCCAACGCCGAGCTTTCCAAGGTGAAATTCGACTACAAAACGAACTAAGCCGACATGGAAATCTACCACGGCAGCTACGCGCCCATCCCCTCCCCCGAAATCATCCCCCGGGAATTCACCAAAGACTTCGGGGAAGGGTTCTATTGCACCGCCCTCAACATTCCGCGTCATTAACCGCAAACCCCATACCTTATGAAAACACGCTACCTTTCCCTCCTCCGCCCCGCCGTCCTGCTGTGGCTGCTGCTGCTGACTTCCTTTTTCGCCGGGGCGCAGACGTTGCCGGACATCGAGGACCTGTTGGAAAGCAACGACATCACCCCTTCCGAAGAGGGATACGAGGAAATCGTCAACACCCTCGTCCACCTGGCCTCGCACCCCGTGGACATCAACACGGCCGGCTTCGACAGCCTGAAACTGCTATACTTCCTCTCCGACAGCCAAATCGACAACCTGCTCGCCTTCCGCGCCCGCCACGGCGGATTCAGCCACCCCAACGAGCTTCTCCTCGTCACGGGCATAGGGCCCGCCGACCTCGCCAACATCCGCCCGTTCATCCGAATCGGCGCCTACTCGCCGGAACCGGTGCCGTCCCGGCGAATCCGCCATGAAATCATCGCCCGCGCCCGCGCCACCCGTCCCCTGCAGGAAGGCTACCGGCAATACGCGCCGGAGGCGTTCGTCTACGAAAACGATTACCTCACCAAAAAGAACAACCGCTACCAAGGCCCGCCCTGGAGCGCGCTCCTCAAATACAAGCTGAACGCCGGCGACCGCTGGCAAGCCGCCATCACCCTGGAAAGCGACGCCGGAGAACCCTATTTCACCCGCCACCAGCCCCTCGGCTTCGACTTCCTCTCCGCCCACGCCGCCTACACCCCCGGCAACTGGCTCGCCCTCCTCCTCGTCGGCGACTACAAGCTCCAATGGGGACAGGGACTCGTGGCGTGGGGCGGCTACACCGCCGGCAAGTCCTCCTCCATCAACAACGAGAAGACCGCCCGGGGCGTCGTCCCCTACACCTCCACCGACGAGAACGCCTACCTCCGGGGAGCGGCGGCCTCGTTCCGGCTCTCCCGCTCACTCTCCGTCGACGCCTTCGCCTCCCACAAACCCGCCGACGGCACCCTCCACGAGCAGGACAGCCTCCCCACAACCGCCTCGCTCACGGCCACCGGCTATCACCGCAACGCGCTGGAGCAAGCCAAAAAACACACCGCCGACGAGTTCACCGCCGGCCTCGCCGCCCACTGGAACACCGACCGCTTCCGCCTCTCCCTACACCTCCTCCACTACGACTTCTCCCCATCGCTCACCGTCGGCGGCCAACCCTACCAGCAATTCGACGACAACGGCCGCCGCCGCACACTCGCCAGCGTCGCCTACAAAACGGGATTCCGCTCGCTCTACCTCTTCGGCGAGACCGCCGTCAGCGACAACGGCGCCGTCGCCACCGTCAACGGCCTCCGTTTCAGCGGACTCTCCTGGCTCTCCCCCACCGTCGTCTACCGCCGATACGGCAACCGCTACGTCTCGCACTACGCCGCCGGATTCGGCGAATACTCCGGCACCGCCAACGAGGAAGGCGTGTACGCCGGAATCGAATGCCCCGTCGCCCCGAGCCTCCACCTCGTGGCCTACCACGACTGGTTCCGCTACTTCACGCCCCGCTACCGGGCCACCCGTCCCGGACACGGCCGCGAAATCATGGCCCAGCTCACCTACGCCCGCCCCCGCGGCGAGTACCGCCTCTACTTCAAACACGAGGACAAACCGGAAGACCAGAAAATAAACGGAGTCACCCACACCCTCTCCCGCGTCAAGCAGGAGCACCGCCTGCAAATCGTCCTCCTTCCCTCCTCCCGGCTGGAACTCCGCATGCGTTGCGCCCTCTCCCGTTTCCGCAAGGACACCATCGCCGAGGAAGGCTTCCTCGCCTACCAGGACATCGTATACGCCTCCTACAACGACCGCCTCAAAGGCCAATTCCGCCTGGCCTACTTCGACACCCCCTCCTACGACTCCCGCCTCTACGCCTACGAGCACAACGTCCTCTACGGCTTCTCCTTCCCCGCCTACTACTACCGCGGCTTCCGCGCCTACCTCAACCTCCGCTGGCGCCCCCTGCCTTTCGCCACCCTCTACTGCAAACTCGGCGCCACCTACTACCCCAACCGCTCCACCCTCAGCTCCTACCTCTCCCGCGTCGACGCCAACCACACCTTCGACCTCACCTTCCAACTCCGCATAAAACTATGACCGCACGTTTCTGTTTCCCCGTTCCCGCCTTCAAACTCACAGCGCATTGTGATTTTGTCTATTTCGACCACCTTACCTCTCGCGCGGGGACAATCCCCCTCCGTCAGCCTGACGTTGCCCTTACGCAAGGACCCCTCCCGTTCGTCCCACCTTTTCTCCTTCTTTTTCAACATGCTCTCCGAGGGCGAGAACCGCCAAATCCAATCCCGCCTGCTGCGCATCGACTCCGAGGACGACTTCGGCATCCTCCTCGCCACCGCCCAATTCGACACCGCCGGCGCCGTCACCGTCAAACCCCTCCGCCCATGAACCCGCCACAGGATGCTGACGTTCTGACCCGAAAGCCTCCATCGTCCCACAAAGCGCGCGGGCAAAAACGGCGGACTATCCGCCCCGCCTTTTCGCTGCGGCCGCTCCATGGTTGCGCCACGCCTCCGCTATCTTGGGCACGAACGACGCACGTTTGACGCACACATGACGCACATTCGCGAACACCCATGATACGTAAACGGTACGTGGGTCATACGCCTGAACACAAGCGCATCCCCGGCCCGGGCACGCCCCGGACACGGACACAAAAAACGGGGCCGGAAGCCCCGACGCGTTTCTACCCCCTCCCCCCTTCGGGGTACTCCCCCTGCGCCAAGGGGAGAGTCAACGAACACGACGCAAGGCGTTGAACGCCGATGTCCATCAACTCCCACTCCTGTCGCGTCATTCCGTCTGTCCTGCGTCCTGCCCTTGCGGAACGAGAATCAAGCCGATTTCCAATTGTTCCGTCCGCTCCAAAATCCCGGGCAACTGTTCCAAGATGTCCGGAACAAAGGAAGGCAGACCCTCGGAAGGGAGGATGGTCCCAAGAAGCGGAATCAGGTCTGAGAATTGCTTGACGAACTCCTCGTCTATAAACATGGTTTATTGGTATTCAAAAAGGCCCTCTTTCCACCATCGTCCCGACACGAAAAGGAGGACAAAAAAGGCTTGGGAAAAACCTTAAATGGCCAAGACAAAACAGGGTGGCAATGAGAGCTTTTGGAAAATTAAAATGTTAAAATGGTATGACATATCCTTTATTTGAGTAAATTTGCACGTTTTTTGATGCACATAAGGCATTGTGCCAAAAAAGACGATACTAATAAACGATCGATTTTTGATACTAAACACGAATAATTAATTAAAAACAAAACAGCGTATGAAAAACAAATTCTTACTATTCCTCATGCTGGGAATGACGTTCTTCGCAGCTTGCAACGACGACGATGATCCAGAAGTGCCGCCCACCCTCAACGAGGTCGCAGGCGAATACACCGGCGACAAACTGACCGCCACAATTGACGGCACCGCCGCAGGGGAGAACGCCTCGGTGAAAATCACCCGGGAATCGGACACCACGGCGACCCTCGTGTTGAACAACATCGTGCCGAACTATGAGTCGTTCGAAATCACGAAAGCCGCCTACACCACCGCAAGCCGCAGCAGCTTCTACAGCAAATTGGCCGGAGAAGCCACCAGCGAGGCCGGAGACTTAAAAGTAGCCGCCACTGCGGAAATCGAGAACGGTGTGATGACCCTTACCGTGACAACGGAGTCCATCGAAATCACCAATCCGCTATATGGCACATCATACACGGGAGATATGGATATCACTGTCAACATCATGCCAGGAACAACCACCTCGACACAAACCGTGTACATCAATGCGCCGACCAACGGAGAAGACAACTACATCAACCTGTTGATCAAGGACTTCTCCTTTATGGACCAAACCATTGGCGATATTGAGTTACAAAACATCGAACTGATGGAAAACGAAGGCAATCATGCTTTCACCATAGCAGACTACGAATTATCAATACCGGCTTTGGAAAGTATTGGCACAATCACGGCAGATGCCGAGGGGCTTATCGTAAACGAAACCAACCTGACTCTGGAGCTTACCATACAAGCCAGCGCAGCTATCAAGGTAGGTGTAGACTTCGAAGGCACCAAGAACACCACCGAAGAATAACATAGGGACACCGCAGTTTTTTTTGAAAAATAGTTACGAATGGGGAGGATTTAATTTATCGACATGGATTAAATCCTCCTTTTAATTGATAACAAGGAAATGAGAACAAGAATTTTGGGATTGGTCGTTTTGTGCATGGCGGTGCTTTCCGCATGCGACGACGATGAGAGCAGTATGGGTTACAGCGGCGACAACCTGTCGCTGACGGTGGCCGGGATGCAACTTGACGGGCGGGAAGCCACATTGGACGGCTCGACGCTGACCGTGAAGCAGGCGATTCCGGGAGAGACGGAGACGGTGTTCCAAGTGGAGAACGACGGCTCCCAGCTGAGCGGCACGAACAGCAACGAGAACCGCGACGTGACGCTGGACGGAACCATCAACGGAAACGGGTTGGACTTAACGCTCACGATGGACGTGAAGCACAAATTGGCGGCACAATGGGACGTGGCAGGATTGATTTTCGACATCGAGACAAGCCAAGACTCCGTTGATCTCAACGGGACAAAAATAACTGTAGAGGAGTTCGTCTCCCTAATGCAATTCGCAGGAGCCATGCTTCCCGCAATCGTCCCCAACATCACGTTGCAACAAAACGGAAATGTGACTGCCTATTATGCGACGAACCTACAAGAGGCAATGGGAGGCGAGACACCAGTCTATGCGACCTCGCCGGAGGGCATGGCGATTTACAACGTGATTGGACAGGAGATTTACGTGACGCTGGATTTGGCAGGTATCGTCAATGACGCGATGGCCTCCACTCCGAGTACTCAGGCGATGCAGTATTCGAGGGCGGAAAGCAATATCCTGGACTCGTTCTCGAACGGGATTCCCCTGTTGTGGAGGGACAACTCGACAACGAGCGGCGTGGACGTGTACGTGACGCGGGAGATGATGTTGCCGGTGGTGCAGGCATTGCCGGGCTTGTTCGCCATTTTGGCCAACCAGAACGAGAACCTGAACAGCCTGACCCCTATCGTCACCGCCGTTTGCCAGCTCATCGAGAACAGCGACTCCTGCGAATTGGGCCTCCAACTCGTTCCTTATACCGAATCGACAACTCCGACATTGTAAATGTCGGTTCTAATATCGAAAGAGCCAAATAATGGAATCCGGGGACTTTCGTTCCCGGATTCTTTATTACACAGGCAAACAATCGTTCAACAATCGACACATATCCTATACTTGCGTCGTATTTATCCAATCTCCCCATTATAACAGAAGACGTTTCCCAAAAGGGAAAGAAAAATATGACTAATTTCAGACACGCTTTTTTGATATGCGGTTGGCATATTGAAAGATATCATTAAAAAATACGGAATGACGTGGTAAATTCAGAAATGTGTTCGTATCTTTACAAAATGAAAAACGAAAAACGGAAGGGCATGAAAAAATCATTATTGACGGCAGTGGGGCTGTTGCCGGCTCTCGCTCCCCTGCAAGCGCAAGAGCAGAAGCCGGAGGCGAAAGACGAGCGGCCGAACATTATCTTTTTCCTCGTGGACGACATGGGATGGCAAGACACTTCGGTGCCGTTTTGGACGAAAAAGACTTTCTACAACGAGCGGTACGAGACCCCGAACATGGAGCGGCTCGCCCGGCAGGGGATGATGTTCACGCAGGCGTACACGTCCAGCGTCAGCTCGCCCACGAGGGCCAGCCTGCTGACGGGAGCCAACGCCGCCCGCCACCGCGTGACGAACTGGACGCTGGAGCGCGACAAGCAGACGGACGCGGCAAGCGGAACCCTGACCCTTCCCGACTGGAACTACAACGGCGTGGCGCAATCGGGCGACATCAACAACACCTTCCGGGCCACCTCGTTCGTGCAACTGCTGAAGGACAACGGCTATCATACCATCCACTGCGGAAAGGCCCATTGGGGAGCCATCGACACCCCGGGCGAGGACCCGCACCACTTCGGCTTTGAAGTCAATATCGCCGGACACGCCGCCGGAGGCCCCGCCACCTATCTGAGCGAACGCAACTACGGGCACGACGCGGAAGGAACTCCCGTCAATCTTTTCGCCATCCCCGGCCTGGAAAAATACTGGGGCACGGGCACGTTTCTCACAGAGGCCCTCACCCGGGAGGCGCTGAAAGCCCTCGACAAGGCGAAAGCCTACGGGCAACCGTTCTACCTCTACATGTCGCACTACGCCGTGCACGTTCCCATCGAACGCGACCCCCGCTATTTCGACAAATACAAGCGGAAAGGGCTGTCGGACCGGGAGGCCGCCTACGCGTCGCTCGTCGAGGGCATGGACAAGAGCCTGGGCGACATCCTCGACTGGCTGGAGGAAAACGGCGAGGCCGACAACACGATTGTCATTTTCCTCAGCGACAACGGGGGATACGCCACCGGCCCCGCCCGCGACGAACCGTTCTACACGCAGAACTTTCCCCTGAAATGCGGAAAAGGCTCCGCCTACGAGGGGGGCATACGGGAGCCGATGATTGTGGCCTGGCCGGGCGTCACCGAGCCGGGGAGCCGCTGCGACGAGTATGTCATCGCCGAGGACTTCTACCCCTCCATCCTCGAGATGGCGGGAGTGCGGAATTACAAGGTGCCGCAGACCGTGGACGGGGTGAGTTTCGTCCCTCTCCTGCGCCAAACGGGCAACCCGGCGGAGGGACGGGCGCTCTACTGGAATTTCCCGAATCTTTGGGGCGAGACGGGACCCGGCATCGGCCCCACCTGCACCATCCGCAAGGACAATTGGAAACTCATCTATTTTTACGAGACGGGGAAAAAAGAATTGTACGACATCCCGAACGATATCGGCGAGGAGCATGACCTGGCGGCGGAACATCCCGATGTGGTGAAACGCCTGTCGCGCGAGCTGGGGCAATTCCTCCGCGCCTCAGGCGGCCAACGCCCGTCGTTCAAGGCCACCGGCAAGCCCTGCCCGTGGCCGGACGAGACGGAATGACGCAAACGGGAAATGGCACCTTTTTGCCGCAAATACTATTGTATTATACCATCGTGAAAAACGTAAGTAAATTGTCCGTCACCTACCACCAACACCCCGGGTGTGCCGGAATCCTATCGCAGGATTATGCGGAGCTAAAGCCATAAGGCACAAGAAAAGCCCGGTGGCGAGCCGGGCTTCAGTATTTATAGATTCGATGGGCCGACAGGCGCGTCAGAACAGGGAATTGATCAACGCGTCGTCGGCAAGGTTCGGGAAGGTCACCTTCAAATTGGGATTCAACTCCATCGCACGCTTGATGGCAAACATGGCGCCCTCGTTGCGGGCCCAGCTGCGGCGGGCGATACCGTTGTTCACGTCCCAATAAAGCATGCACTTCAGGCGACGGTCGCTGTCGGCGGAACCGTCGAGCATCATGCCGAAGCCGCCGTTGATGACCTCGCCCCAGCCCACTCCGCCGCCATTGTGGATGGACACCCACGTGGCGCCGCGGAACGAGTCGCCGATGACATTCTGGATGGCCATGTCGGCTGTGAACTTCGAACCGTCGTAGATGTTCGACGTCTCGCGGTAGGGGGAGTCCGTGCCGGACACGTCGTGGTGGTCGCGGCCCAGGATGACGGGTGCGGAAATCTCACCGGCGGCGATGGCCTTGTTGAACGCCTCGGCAATCTTGATGCGTCCCTCGGCGTCGGCATAGAGGATGCGGGCCTGGGACCCCACCACGAGATGATTCTCTCCGGCGGCCTTGATCCAGCGGATATTGTCGGCCATTTGTTGCTGAATCTCCTTCGGGGAGTGCCCCATGATTTCCTCCAGCACGCGGGCCGCAATCTCGTCGGTCTTGGCGAGGTCTTTCGGGTCGCCGCTGGAGCATACCCAACGGAACGGGCCGAATCCGTAGTCGAAACACATCGGGCCCATGATGTCCTGCACGTAGGACGGATATTTGAAGTCGCCGTTCGGCTTCAGGATGTCGGCTCCGGCGCGGGAGGACTCCAGCAGGAAGGCGTTGCCGTAATCAAAGAAATACGTGCCGAAACGCTCCACGCACTTGTTGATGGCGGCCACGTGGCGGCGCAACGATTCCTGAACCTTTTGCTTGAAGAGTTCCGGCTCCTCGGCCATCATGCGCTCCGACTCCTCGAAACTCTGGCCGACGGGATAGTAGCCTCCGGCCCAGGGATTATGAAGGGAAGTCTGGTCGGATCCCAATTCCACGGGAATGTCGCCCTCGGCGAAACGCTCCCAAAGGTCCACCACGTTGCCCTGATAGGCGATGGACACCACTTCCTTCTTCCCGCGGGCCTCGCGCACGCGCTCAACGAGCTTGTCGAGGTCGTCGATAACCTCGTCCACCCAACCTTGAGAATAACGGGTGTGCGTGGCCTTCGGGTTTACCTCGGCCACCACGCTGATGCAACCGGCGATGTCGCCCGCTTTCGGCTGCGCGCCGGACATGCCGCCCAGGCCCGCCGTGATGAACAGTTTGCCGGCCAGTCCCTCGCCGTGCTTGGAGATTTTACGCCCGGCGTTCAGCACCGTAATCGTCGTGCCGTGCACGATTCCCTGCGGCCCGATGTACATGAACGAGCCGGCGGTCATCTGCCCGTACTGCGACACCCCGAGCGCGTTGAAGCGTTCCCAGTCGTCCGGCTTGGAATAGTTCGGGATGACCATGCCGTTCGTCACCACCACGCGGGGAGCGTCCCGGTGCGAGGGGAAAAGCCCCATCGGGTGTCCGGAGTACAGCACCAGCGTCTGCTCGTCGGTCATCTCGGAAAGGTATTTCATCGTCAGGCGGTATTGCGCCCAGTTCTGGAACACGGCGCCGTTGCCTCCGTAGGTAATCAGCTCGTGCGGGTGCTGGGCCACGGCGTTGTCGAGATTGTTGTTCAACATCAGCATGATTCCGGCGGCCTGCAAGCTCTTGTGCGGATAATCGTTGATGTTGTGGGCGTACAATTTGTAGTCGGGGCGGAAACGGTACATGTAAATCCGTCCGTATTTCTCCAACTCCTCGGCGAACTCGGGAGCCAGCACGGCATGGTGCTTCGGGTCGAAATAACGCAAAGCGTTGCGGATGGCCAGACGCTTTTCCTCCACGGTCAATATGTCTTTACGCTTGGGAGCGTGATTGATTTCCGGGTCGTAAGGCTTCGGCTCCGGTAACACATCCGGAATTCCCTCCCGGATAGACTGTTGAAATTCTTGTAATGTCATATAGAATGTTTTTAATACTTCACGTTTACAGGTCGCTAAATTAACATTTTCCATCGACACGCACCAACATTCCGCCACTTTTTTGCCATATGCCCGGCAATTTCGTTCGCTCCGCCCCAAAAAAGTTGTACCTTCGCGCACGAACAAAAAAGGAAAAGACCATGAGCATCAGAATAGGCGACATCGTGCGTTTCATTTCGGAAAAAATGGAAGGCAAAGTAACGGGAGTCATCGACAACAACACGGTGAACGTGTACTGCGAGGAATACGGATTCGAGATTCCCGCGTCCGTGGACGACTTGGTGGTCATCCATTCCGACTTCAAACCCGCAACGACCGCCGCGGTCTCGACCACCGCGCCCGGAGGACAAAAGGCCGTGAGCATGCAATCCGCCGACACCCTCTATCTGGCTTTCGTGCCTTCCAACTACAACAACCTGCCGGACAGCCATTTCGAATTACACATCGTGAACGACACCCGACTGACGGTTCTTTACGCGGTCACTTCTTCCGACGGGGAACGATACGAGGGCGTGGCCGCCGGAAACTGCGACCCCGACACGGCAAGCCCCGTCGGCACGTATTCCCTGAAAGAAATGGACAAAGTGAAAGCCTTCCACATCCAGGCCATCTTCTACCAGAAAGGGAGACACGAGCCCCGGCCCCTCATCGACGCCCGCGTGAAAGTGACGCCCTCCACGCTTTGCAAAGGCGGAGCCTACCACCACACCCGCTGGTTCGCCTCGCCCGTCCTCACCCGCACGCTCGACAAGGAGAGTCTCGAAAAAGAGGAGCTGGTGGACATCGACCCGGAGCAATTGCTTCAGGCAAAAAAGGAAAAAACCGCCCCGCAAAGGACGGAACAGCATCCCGCCCGCCGCGTCGCGGACAACGTGGTCGAAGTCGACCTGCACATCAACAGCCTGCTGGACACCACCGCCGGAATGGAAAACAAGGACATGCTGGAATACCAGCTGGACGTGTTCCGCAAGACGATGGAGGAATACAAACTGCGGCGGGGACAGAAAATCGTCTTCATCCACGGCAAGGGCGAAGGCGTTCTGCGCCAGCGCATTCTGTGGGAATTGCAGACAAAATACAAGCGTTGCCACCATCAGGACGCCTCGTTCAAACAGTACGGATACGGGGCCACTTTGGTCACGATAAAATAATTTACGCAAGTTTTTGGCAAAAATCTTTGCTCATAAAAAAAACATGTCGTACATTTGTTTAGCCAAGGATTAAATAATCTTTATAGCAAAGCACACTACGATTATTTTATGTTTTAATCAATCGGTCACAGAAGCACGCACCAATTAGTGATCAACATCCTTGACACGGCGATCTCTCCCCGGGATCGCTTTTTTTGTTCCTCTCTTTGAGGGCCATCGTTCCCCGTTCCTGCGCGGCCTTCCGGCAAGCAGAACGGAAAGAGGCGCACCGAAAATAGCCAATCATACTCCTCCGTCTGCTTCGCTATGCTTCGCATCCACCTCCCATACCTTAGGGGAGAAGTTTTAATACCTGAACAGCACGCTGTCCAACTGAGGTTGTGTCAAAATGCGATTTTCATACCCCCACCCCCCTTCGGGGTACTCCCCCTACCTTAAGGGGAGAGTTTGCGGAGTAGAGTTATTCGGCTGAATATCATTGTTCCGCAACTCCTCCCCTAAGATAGGGGAGGTGGCGGCAGAGCCGCCGGAGGGGTATTATTGGCCATTTCGACACACCCTCTACCCCGAAGGGGGGGGTGGGAGTATGAAAAGAACGTTTCGACACAACCTCTTCCGTCGGAAACGGCGCACGCGACGGCGTCTCCTATATAAGAGTCAGTTTGTTAGTTTAGTTTCTCTTCCACAATGCGGCGCAATTCCTCTTTGGGCAGATTGCGTCCCAAAATCCGGTTATCCTCATCGAGCAGCAGCACGCAAGGAATCAATGTGATGCCATACAGATTAGCGGCCTGCCCTTTTAGATCCCGGACATTGTACGTCCACGTCAGCTTGTCCTCCCGGACAGCCTTCAGCCAAGCGGCCTCGTCCACATCCACCGACACGCTCACGACCTCCAGGCCTTTGTCCTTGAATTTTCCATACAACTCCAGCAGGAAAGGATTCGACGCCCGGCAAGGCCCGCACCAAGAGGCCCAGAAATCCACGATTTTCAACTTCCCGGGGATGGCGTGCAACCGCACCTCCTTGCCGCCCTTGAACGCCAATTCCATGTCGGGAGCGAGATTGCCCGTCGAGGTGGCCAACGCCAAACGGGACTGCTTCATTCGTTCCCGCGTGACCCGGTAACGCTCGCCAAACCCCACACTCTCCAACCACTCCTTCCGTTCCCCGCTCAACAACGCGTAACGACGCTCGAACTCCTCCCATCCCGACAATTCCCCAAGCGCGCCGTTCACACGGTTGCCCAAGGAATAGTCGTACTGCTTGAGGCGGTTCACATAGGCGGTCAACTCCGTCGACACGGCGCAAGCGGCTGAGAAACTTTCCGGATTCTCGCCCACCAGACGGGACTCTTCCGCCTCCCGGTCCGCAATCAAAGCCTCGAATTCCAAGGCCAAAGAATCCTTGCCCTCCTCGTCGGCGGCGACATACTTTTCCAAAAGCGTCCTCTTACGCTCTGCGAATCGGCTGGCGTTTTGAAGAAACGCCTCCCCCAGCCGCGTCTCGCCCTCATCCGCCAACACGCGCGACCGCCCATCCGTGCCTGTGTACACCACGAGGCCGTCGTTTCCCAACGTGAAGTCCGCCGTCCCGAGCACCGTCCCCCGGAACTCGTTCTCCACCCGCAACCGGCAAGAGCGCGACGCCCCGGCCATTCCCGAAAACTCATAGCGCCCGTTCAACGGACGAGTCACCGCCAACGTGTCGGCCACGTTCCCGTCCTCCAGTTCCAGCAAATAAACGACCGCGTCGCCCGGACCTCCGTCATGAAAACCGACAATCTTGTACCCGTCGCCCGCCCCGCAACCCACGCTGACCAACAGCGAGGTTGCGGCTGCGAACAACACGGCTGTCCATGTCTTCACTTTTCTCATATTTCTCTGTTCTTTTCTTGTGATTGTTACAACATGTGCCTTTCTTTCATTTCCGTCTCCGCCGGGCAAGGACAAACGCGCCGAAGACCAATATGGCCGCCGGGAACGCCCATTTCAGAACGACCGTCACCGCCGAGGCTCCGCCCATGCTCAGTGACAGGTGATTGTCTATCGGGCGGGGATGTCCCGTCCGCAACGGCAACTCGTCATAGACCAGCCAACCGAAAATGCCGTCCGTCAGCACGCCGTTTGCAGACGACACTCCACGGCGCGAGGATCCGAGCTCGCCTTCGCTAATCAAGTCCGCGTCCCCCATCACCACGATACGCTGCTCGCGGTCGTTCACCGTACGCGTCAGCGACACCATCACCGTCCTCTCCCCGACACGCTCGCCGTGAAGCGTGTCCGCGGTCGCGCGCTCATTGATGAAGTCTATTGTCTGCCGTTCGTTCCACGCCCGCTTGTCCTTCGTCACCAATGTCGGCGTGTACGTGAAGCCTCCCGCGCCCTTTACCACAATCGGAGAGGCGCCCGGAACCGTGTAGTTGGCAAACTGCCTGACATTGAAATACCTCGAATAGCCCGCCTGCCCCGCCTCCGGAATCTCGCAACTCACCACGTTGGCCGGAACTTCCTCCCGGGGTGTCTCCACCAGAATGCCCGGCTCAAACGACAAACCGAGATCGGAGGCCAGCGGGGCCACCCGCTCATAAGAGTCCGGTTTCACCGCCAGAATCAAATTCTTTCCCCTCCGGACATACTCCCGCAACGTCTCCATCACCTCCGGCGCGTAATCCCCCGAGGGGTCGCTCACCATCAACACGTCCAACGAGTCCAGCACCACCGACCGATCCTCCGGAAGCCGCACGCTGAACACGTCGAACCCTTGGTTCACCAGCGAGAAACGGTGTCCCTCGTCCGCAAGACTGTGATAATCCCCGTTGCCTCGTCCTGACAACCGGCGTTCCGTGTTCGTCTCCAAGAATCCTATCCGCGGCGCGGGTTTGATAAAACGCCGCAGGACGGCGGAAATCTCCTTCTCAGAGGGCAACCGCCGCGTGTCGTTGAACGCCCGCAAATAGGCCTTCTGACCGTTCTCCCGCTCCACCACGCTCAAAAACTTATAACCATGGGACACCACGTCCGCGTTCTTCGCGATTTCCTCCGGAGACAGGTAACGGCGCAAATTGTCCTTTGCAAAGTCCGCCGTGTAACGGGCCGCCTCCTCGACCGTCCTGTTCCCGTGATAATGCTTGAACGCCGCGGAAGCCGTGTCCGCGGCGTAATAGAACACGTACCTCAACTTCGTCTCCGGCTTGAACCGTAAAAAATTCTCGTACCGGTCCATGTCGCGGCGCACGTTGCGCGGCGTCAGACGGTAGTCGTACCCCAGCAGGTTGCTATACGTCGTGATTGTCAGTCCGCCCTCCAGTCCGTTCACGATTTCCTGGCTCGTCTCCGACAATGTGTTCGACTTCGTGTAGGTCGAATCGTAATAAAACTTCACCATCGGACGCGACGTCAGGTATCCCAGCAGCATGGCTGCCACAAACACCCCTACATAGCGGGCCGCCTTGGACCACCCGGTCCTGCGCTCGCGTCCCATCTGCATCCTCAACACCGCAAAGCACACGAACATCACGCTCAAAATCACAAAATAAAGCACGTCCTCGCTGCAAATCAACCCCTTGATGAAATTGTCCGCGCGGCTCTCGATGGACAGCCAATACGTGATGTCGCGCACCACCGGATATTCCTGCCCCACATTCGACACCACGCGCAGGACGAACACCATTCCCAGCATGCACACCGCCGACACCAGCTGGTAAGTCGTCAGCGTCGACATGAACAATCCGACCGCCGAATACAATCCCCAAAGGAGATAAAGCCCCAGCAACCCCGTCAACACGGTCTGCCACTCGAAATTATCGATTACCACCGCGCCCACCGCCACCGGCACGCAAAGCAACGCCATCACCAACAGGCCGTAAAACATGATTCCGAGATATTTCCCCGCCACAATCTGCCGCGTCGAGATCGGCGACGAATAAAGCAACTTTATCGTGCCGAGCGAGTGCTCCTGGCTCAGCAGGCCCATCGTCAAAAGGGGCATGCCGAAGAAGAACACCTCCTTCATCGTGCCCCACAGACCGCCAAGGCCGTAAAAAATATTACCCGACAACGCGTAGAGACTGCTCCCGTACGCCTGCGCCCGCGCCAATTCCTCCAACTTCCCCGTGAACTGGAAGCCCGCCACGAACACCAACACCACCAACAGAAACCACGCCACCGGCGAATAAAACAGGTTGGAAAGCTCCAACCGGGCTATCTTGTATATGACTCTCATTGCTATGTTTGTTTAGTTTTGAGTTTCCTTCGTTTTTCCTGACAATTTTGCGAACACTTCCTCCAGGGAGCTCTTCTCCGTGCGGATTTCCACCAATTCCCAGCCTCCGGACACGCTCGCCGCCACGAAGCGTTTCAGCGTCTCCTCGCTCCCGTCGTGCCACAGGCGGAAACTTCCTCCCCCCGTCGGCTCCCCGTTGCGGACTCCCTCCACGCCCAACAGGGCGGACAACTCCGGCGGCCGCCGCAGCCTCACCGTGAAACTGTGCGGCTCCACCTGGTTGTTGAATTCCTCCAAACTGCCGAGAAACACCCGGCGGCCGTGCTCAATCATCACAATCATGTCGCTCACCGCCTGTATCTCCGGAAGGATATGCGTGGAAAGCAGCACCGCCCGCTCGTCGGCGATCGACCGCACCAAATGGCGCACTTCCAATATCTGATTGGGGTCCAGCCCGTTCGTCGGCTCGTCCAGCACCACCAGCCGCGGATTGTGCAAAATGGCCTGCGCTATCCCCACCCGCTGCTGGTATCCCCCGGAAAGGTTCCGCAACAACCGGTCCTTGAAATGGGACACGCCGCACAACTCTTCCGCCCGGCCCACCGCCGACGTGATTTCCCGCCAAGGCACCTGGCGCATCTCCGCACAGAAACGCAAATACTCGTCCACCGTCAAATCCGGATACAACGGAGCCTTCTGCGGCAGAAAACCCAACCGCCGACGCGCCCCGGTGGGATCCGTCAGCGTGTTGATTCCGTCAATCCACACCTCCCCCCGCGTCTGCATCAGCACGCCGCACACGATATTCATCGTCGTCGACTTCCCCGCCCCGTTCGAGCCAAGAAGCCCCACCACGCCGTGGCTCCCGATTTCCAGGTTGATGTCCTCCACCGCCCACTGTGTCGAATAACGGTGGTACAAATGTTCTATCTTTAATATCGTTCCTTCTGACATACAATACTTACATTTTTCCCTTTTGTCTCTCATGCTCCCGCGCAAGACGCAGGATTCGCTATGTCACTCCCGCATTATTCTCGCATCAGGCACGGCCTAACGCCGCAAAGCTCTGCGGCACAGAGACGTGCCTGATGCGAGAGTGGTGCGAGAGTCATCATGCCAATACCTATCGTTGTCCTATCGACTCTCTTTATTCATACGATGTTTGCTCATCCCAATAGGCATTGGCCAATTCCTCCACGTTCACGCCAATACTCGTCAAATAGTCGACAATGATATCATACTTCGCCTTGATTTTTCCTGATTTATCCTGACCCGTATTCTGGCTTAAACGTCCTTTGGGATCATTCATGTTATAGGGAACATTAAACAACCCAACTCCTGTGTTTACATATTTGACATCTTCTTCCAAATAGCTCCTTGGGAAACTAATCGCCATAGCGATAAAGCTTCTCAAATCCAACCGCTGCTTCTGCTCAATTGTAACACGACTGGTCGGCATTCCTATATTTGAGCCATCTTCCAACGAAAATCCATAAAGACAGAGACCAAATTGGGTAACACATGCGGATTGTCCTCTATAGGCATTCGCATAATTGCCCGTCAATCCGTTATAATCCGTATGAGAGAAGAAATCCGTAGAAGCCAACACATCCTCGTAAAGCTCGTCAGCCATACCGTCCGCCAAGAACCAAACATTAAATCCATTTTTCAAGTTCCAAAAATCATTACCCGACAACGTGTCTATTGTAAAATCTCCATGACTCAAAATGAAATTATTGTTCGATTGGAAATACGACTGCGGGGCAGGTCCCGATGTCGTTGCCACTTCCAATTGTTTGCCCAACAGGATTCGAGGAGGCATACCTAATTTCAACATCGCCTGCGAATAGTTGTTCAACAACATGGATTCCAACAAATCCAATTGTTTCATGACATAATTCGAATCAGCGCATTCCACGGAAAACGAGTTGGCGAGATAATCATAATACTCTTGCACAAATGTCATCTCGAACGGATTATTTTCCAAGTCATAATCCACCGTTATCGTCGTTTTCAAGCTATCCACCTCTATTTCGGGGTCATACCCGGAAGGAAGCACCGCCGTCACTCCAATTTTATAGCGGCCTTCCTCTTTCGGACCAACAGGCCCCTGTGTTTCATCCGTATTGGAATTGCCTTGCCAAACAATAACACTGTCTTTGGCCTCGTTTAACGTGAAATAAACCTTGTTGTCTGTGGTCGCATCGCCTTCTCTCTCATAAGAATAATAAACTGTTTCAGACTTCTTTTCCAACGAAGTCTTACTCCAAGCCCCGGAAGTCCATCCCCAATAAACATCCTGCTCGCTAAACTTGTAAAATATAGACACGCCATACTCATTATATAATCCCATAATCCGCTCGTCCCACTCATTCTCACCTTGGGGAAGAGTCAAGAACGGCTCTTCCACTCCCAACGGCCTTAAGGCATCCTCATCGGCACATCCCGTATATACCAATAAACCGAACAATAGCCAAAGTATTCCATATTTTTTCATAACCTGTTTTTTTAATTTCTAACATTCTGTTTCAAATTTCCATTCTGATTCAATGCGTCTTGAGGAATAGGTAAAGCGTATTGCGAAGTCCGCAAGGTAGCCTCCACTTCCTCGCCCTCTTTGGCAAAAGCGATATGCGTAAATGTCTCGCCAAAACGACGGATGTCGAACCAACGGTGATTATTCTCGCCCACCAACTCTTTCCGACGTTCCTGCTTGTAAATCGTCATCAACTCCTCACCATCCTGAATATCCAAAGGCTGCCATTCCTCGGAATCCGTACGATAACGGTGTTGACGTAAGTAATTCAAATCTTCCAAGGCTTGAATCCGGTAAGAATCATCGCCTGTTTCAATGAATTTGTTAATGCAAGCCTCGATTTTGTTTAAATATACTTCAGCCAAACGGAGCCCTTGAGTTTTGCCATAATTATAAAGGTCACTATACGGTTTGTCCGGACACAACATGTAATATCCACTGGCATTCGCCCAAGCGAAATAAAACAACCCGCGCAAATCGTGAACCAGTTCCGGCTGCATGACAGCGGCCATCGGTGTCACACCGCCTAGCATAAGCTCGGACAAATCATCGCTGACCGCCCAAGGCATCTTGTTCACCCCTAATTGGTCCTGATAAAAATTCTTCGCATAAGGACGAACCCAAAGAATTTCTGTCGGATAGTCCTCGCTCATCACCGAGAGCCGCGCACGGGATGTCGCTTGGAAATCGGGCAATTCCAAGGTGTTTAAGTCCAACAACGCTTGTCTCGTACTCAACACGGAATCCGCATAAGCGATTGTCTTGTCCCAATTCTCCATGTACAAATAAACTCTTGTCAGCATGGCCGCAGCCGCCTCAGGCCCTATTCTGAAATAGTCCTTTACTTTCGGATTTTCTTTCATCAACTGATAACCGCGAAGCATGTCTCCCTCGATTTGTTCATACACCTCTTGCACGGTGTTCCGGGAAGGCCCTTCAGAAACCACGTCGGAAGTCAACTGCAAAGGCACAGCCAAATTCGTGGAAGGATCCCCATTATTATAAGGCATCCCAAAGAAATTCACCAAATGAAGGTAGTAGTACGCACGTAACACCAACGCCTCGCCACGGATATGCTCCCGCTCGACCTCGTCACCTGTCATTTCGCCAATAAAATCCAAAATCACATTGCAGGCCCCGATTCCACGATAAGGGTCCTTCCAATACGCCGCATCTTCACCATCGCCCTCGTCCGTGAACATATTGTCCCGCCACAAGAATTTCGCATCCCTGGATTCATATAAATTTTGTGTGGCATTCGAAGCCACTCCGTAGCATTGAAGATTGTCCGTGAAAATATCCGTAATGCTGAAGAAATTCGCGCCGCCACCAGAGGCAGTGGAATTGGGATTGTAATATGCGTCACCTTGCAAAATTTGTTCCAAGTCTTCCACCGTGGACGGACGTATCTCGTCTTGGCTGCTTTCCTCCAAAAAGTCGCCACATCCATAAGCAAACGTGAACAACAACAGTCCAATGTATAAATATATCTTTTTCATAAATCAATAGTATTTGCATTAAAACCTAACATCAAGTCCAAGCGAGAATGTGCGTTCGCGCGGTTGCGACCCCATCGCCACTTCCGGGTCTCGGCCCTTCAAATCCTTACTCTTGATTTGCAATGGGTTGGAAGCATAAACAGAAACCCGCACGCTCTTGGCAAATCCGCGGATCCAATTCTCCGGCAAGTCATAAGAGAACGAGAAATCATTGAAGCGAATATACCACATGTCCACAACGCGGGCTGTGGAATACCCCCAACTCGTGTAAGGACGCAAATCGGTGATTGACCCCTCCGGATAACTATACGACACTCCTTCAACAGCTCCCCGCACCGGTACACCTGGAATATTTGTGTGAAGTTCGTCGCCCGGTTGGCGCCAACGCTTGTTCAATTCCGTGGACACGTTCGTGTATTCCGTCGGCATTCGATCGCTCTGCGTCCATGGGTTCGGCAAAAACTGTTTGCCGCCATGCACATAATAAATACTGATAGGCAACGAGAACCGCTTGTAGCGGAACAACATGTTCAAGCCCCAGTTCGTGGTCGGATCTTTATGTCCGGCATATACCATGTACAAGCTCGGATCTTTGGGTGCATTATTATTTTCTATGTTCATATAATCAATTATCGGGCCGCCATTCTCCGGATTCAAACCTGCGAATTTGAACGCCCAAAAAGCGTCCACGGGATAACCCTCCTTTTTCCAAAGTCCCTGCCGGGCATTGTCCCACGTAGGCTCCGCACTATTGATGGAAGACTTGATTTTGTTTTGATTGGACGAAAACGTCGAGGACAAGCTCCACGTGAAATTCTTTGTCCGCACCGGCACCAACGAAATGAACATATCCCAACCGCTATTGGTCATATCGCCACCATTTATATACGTGGTTTCCACTCCATTCTCCAATGCCACATTCCGCTCCGTAACCAAATCGGTCGTTTTTTTGTAATAATAAGAAAAACTACCGTTCAATCGACCTTCAAATAACGACCAAGTTATGTTATAATCCATAGACATCGTTTTCTCCCATTTGATTCCAGGTGTCGGACGTTTCACAATAGACATGGAATGTTCTCCCGTCGTGAAATCCGCATCATTGTATCTAGCGGTCAAGTCTGGACTGATTCCTTCTGCAAGGTTCGCTTGATAACCGAAGGTGGCCATAAAAGACACATCCGTGAAAATATGATGCAGGTTCATCATCCACGGCTCATCAGAAAGATTCCAACGTATACCGGTGGACCAAACTGGAGAGAATTTATCCCGTTGATCTTGTCCAAAACGGTTGTTCGCATCACCACGGACATTAAAACTGATAGCGTAACGTTGCTTGTAATTATAAGCCGCAGAAGCATAATAGGAAGCCGTGTTGGACAAGCGGTCCGTCAACGTCGGTTGAGATTGCGCCATGTTATTCAAACCGCTGTCCACTTCCAACGGAAGCTCCGCAAAAGTTTTCCCTCTATCAGGCTGATAACCATACGTGGTTTGCGAATAACCATCGTACTGCGAACTCCTGACTTCCCAACCAGCCATCAACGACAATGTATGAACATCGTTGAAAAGTTTTGTATAATCAGCCTGCAAACGTAAGGTATAATTAAAATTCCGACTTTCAGACGCCATGTAGACTCCTCCAAAAGGAACCTTACAATCTTTATACTCATCACTGTCCGTTGTCACAGAACCATAATCGTATCCCCTCGTTTCCGCCATTTTATGGGATTGCTCCGTAAACCAAGACTCCGCAAAAGAATTAGAACGTCCGCCTCCCAGTTGCACCCCTACTCGAAGATTGTCCGTGATAGCATAACGCAGATTCAAGTTGATATTCACACTACTTTGCGTATTGTTGCTTCCGGAATTTGCCAATTCATTCAAAATATTGTATTTGTATCCACCTTCATTGTAATAATATAACTCTCCATCATCATCGTAAGCTCTAATCACCCGGCTCGTATTCAAAGCATATCCATACGGGTCAACACCAGAGGCGAACAAATTAGTCTTTGTGTAGGCTCCACTCAACGAAGCGAACAAAGTGAATTTTGTTCCCCAGCGCGCGTTAAAATTAATAGAACCGCGATAACGCTCTATATCGTTCCCGATTGCCGTATTCATGGTCTTGGTATAGCTGACAGAACCGCGATAAGTTCCATGCGAGTCACCACCACCCACACTGATACTATGCTCGTG
The DNA here is from genome assembly GCA_944320555.1 of uncultured Butyricimonas sp. Taxonomy (GTDB): domain Bacteria; phylum Bacteroidota; class Bacteroidia; order Bacteroidales; family Marinifilaceae; genus CALUMT01. Next base: position 38,095 of record CALUHX010000001.1, read on the forward strand.
GCTGAACGGATTACGATACAACAAATCGAACCAATCCATGTTCAAAGATTCCAACTTTTGAGCCGCAATCTCCAACTGGTCGTAAGTAATCTCTCCCCGTTGGAATGCCAAAGCCAATCCTGTATAACCTATCGATTCGTCGTCGAATCTAGCCCCCCGGGCAAAACCTTCCCGAGAAAGTTCCACGCGTTCTTGCGAGTTCATATATTCCAAACGATTGTAGTTCAACCGCTGACTTATTGTGTAACGTCCATAATAATTTACCGACGGAGCACCACGCTCACCTTTTTTAGTTGTGATGACAATCACTCCATTTGCAGCCTCCGTACCATAAATTGCCGTGGCAGCCGCATCTTTCAAGACCGTGATACTCTCAATGTCACTCGGATTCAACCAATCAATGGCACTTCCCACGAAATCCTTCATCAAATCCATGTTGTCATCCAACGTCCCTTGCGCCGTGGCATTGAAGTCCTCCATTTCGAAAGGAAGGGGATCCTCCTGCAAAATACCGTCAACCACCCACACCGGATCGGCATTAGCCAAGATCGTTGATGTTCCACGAACCCGAATTCGCTGCCGTTGCCCGGTCAAACCACTGTCGTTGATGACCATCATGCCCGGAATCTTACCCTGCAACATTTGCGCCAACGAGTTCGTTCCGTTCATCACCAAATCCTCTCCTTTTACTGAAGAATAAGCACCGATGGCCGTCTTTTTGTCCAATTCCTGATATCCGGTCACGACGACCTCGCCCAAATCCTCGGAAGCCTCCTGCATCGTCACCACCAATGTATCCTGGCCGGTGTAACGCACTTCTTGGCGCTCCATGCCGATAAAGGAGAACACAAGGGTGCTCGTCGTGTCGGGCAATATCAATTTGAAATTACCCCTCACGTCGGTGGCCGTGCCGGAAGTCGTTCCCTTCACAATGACGGAAACGCCGGGAAGCGGATTGTTCCGGGTGTCCACCACCCGTCCGTTCACCACTCTCGGACCATTCTCTTTCTCGTCGTCGCGCACGATGACATACACGCCATTCTCCATCACGAAGGCAAAGCCCGTTCCCGACAGCACTTGCCGCAAAGCCTCCTCCACCAGCATATTCTGCAAATCCATGTCCTCGCAGCTTACGTGCCGCAACAGATTCTCGTTGTAAAGAATCTTCACGTCAGTCTGATCCGTAATCTGCATCAACACCGTGCTCAGGTTGGCAGAACGCACATTCAGGTTCACTTTCTGCTGGGAAAAAGCCGAAGCCGAAGCTGTCAGGCACGACACAAAAGCAAACACACTTAACAGTTTGATTGTCAATAGAAGTCTTTTCCATTTGAGCGGACGTTGCGAACCGTCCCCTCGACTCGTTTTTTTAACTTCGTTGTTCATGCTACATAGTATTAAATTTAACAGTCAAAAATTTCTTGCTATTCTCTTCTCTCTCCCACATAAACAAAACTACCCTGCATGGTAAAACGCACGGAGGAACTCAATTCAAACAATTTGAAGAAAGCCTCGATGCTGTCGTACTTGTCCAAATTGCCGGAGAAAACCAAATCCTTCAACTTCTCGCTCTCGAAAACGACCGTGACATCGTACCACCGGGAAAGCACCCGCATGATGTCAGCCAACCGCTCATTCTGGAACATCAGGACGTTGTCTTTCCACCCCACGAAATAACGCACGTTCACGCCCCGCACGCTCACCTCACGCGCTCCTTTGTCAAACACCAACTGGCAACCCGGTTTCAACCTCGTCGTCCCCGTCCTTTCGTTCGAGAAACTCACGCTACCCTCCACAAGAGTCGCAGCCACGGAAGCCTCCTCGGGATAACACTTCACGTTGAACTCCGTGCCCAAAACGGTCACCGCCCCCAAATCCGTCCGCACGACAAAAGGCCGCAAAGAATCGGAACGCACGTCGAAATAAGCCTCCCCCCTCAGCGCCACCTCGCGACTCTTCCCCGAGAACGACTCCGGGTAATCCAAACGGGAGTCGGAATTCAACCATACCCTCGTCCCGTCGGCCAACGTCAGATTGTAAACGCCCCCTCGGGGCACCAGCAACGTATTGCCCGCAGCGGAATCCACGGCCGCCTTTCCTTCCTTCGCCTCATAACGGAGACCGGTGGAATCGGTGGACAACGACACGCCATCGCCATCCTTCAACCGCTGTTCCTTGGCTTCCAAGCGATACCGCTCGCCATCCGCCCTCACCAAAATAGCCTTGACCTCGCGCACCGGCTCGAAACGTTGGGCCACCCGCGGCTCTTCCTGCTCCCGCACGGAAAGGGCGAACAACCCCACAGCCGCAAGGCAAGCCGCCACGCCGCTCCAAACGCCCAACCGCCGAAGGTTGCGCCGCCGACGCTCCATCGCCTTCAGTTTGTCATAGGCCTTCTTATAGTCATAACGCTCGCACAAAACCATCCGCTCATACAACCGCCCGGAGTCCCGCAACCGTTCCACAATGCCTTCTTCCTCCCTCTCGACGTCCCCTGCACGCATTTCCCGCGCGAGCGTCCCGGCGCCGCATTCCGACACCTCGTCCGCCAATCCGCCCAACAGCCTGCGCACCACAGCCTCGGCCCACTCATGTATGTCTGTCCACTTTATCATTGTCTCTCCTGTTTACAATTAACTCGTGAAATTTACACATAACAAACACGCCACACGTCAAAACGGGTGACAAGACAGGCAAAAAAATTTCACCTTCCCGTCACTTTTTTTGCCACCCGCCCACAATTCTCTGATTTCGAATAAATTAATTCTTCAAACGAATAGCCCGGAAAAATATCCGTCCCCAAGGCCAAAACCGCACCGCCCCATGCGCGAACCGCCCCTGCAAAGGATATGCACAAGGAGTGAACCGTGCATACTTACGTTTCACGCTCCTGTCACTATCCTGTCAAACACACTCGATTCAGTGCCTGTAACAGGAAGGTGACAGGAAGGTGAACTGACCGTATACCCTAAGCACACCCTAAGCACACCCTGAACACGCCATAATCGCACACACTCCGCCCCGCAAAAATCACCTCACGGCATTACCAAGAGCATACAACGGACAAATCTCTATCCGAGCGGCCTCTTCTCCATCTGCCAGCCGTATTTCACCGAAATTTTCCAACGACGCGCGAACCGCTCTCGTCAAACGCTTTTTTTGCATGAAGAAACGAAGACTTTTCATCTTACCGCTGACCCCGGCCTTGACCTCAATCGGAAGGACCTTCATATCATGCGAGACCACATAGTCAATTTCCGATGTCGCCCCGTTCGCAAGATTCTCCCAATAATACAAATCGCGCTGCGTCCTCGGATTGCCGGCTTTCACTATTTCCCAACCAGCGGCCATTTCAGTCAAACCTCCTTTATTCACCAAATCTTCCGCCGCTCCCAACAATATCAAATCCGTGACTTCCTTCGAGCCACCCAAATCCAAGTCCAGAATACGCAGCAGCAGGCCACTATCAAGATAGATATATTTGCAAAACTTTTTATTCACCTCCGCCCCCAACGGCAATCCGTTGGCCGCCGTGTGGCGCACCGCTTTCAAAATGCCCGCGTCGCAAAGCAACCCCAACGCATTTTTCACTTCCTCCGAACGATATCCACCGTCCACTTGACTATAAACAAATTTCCGACCGACCTGCATCACCGCACTTTGCAACGTGTCGCGCAACAACGCAGGATCCACCTTCCGGGCGTATTTCACAAAATCGTCATAATATGTCTGTTGGATGTCATCCTGTTCGTTGGCACATTCCCGATAGTCGCGCGTCTCCAGCCACGCCACCACACTGGCCGGCATCCCACCCACGACAAGAAAAGTGCGGAACGCCTGCACCAACTCGTTATGAAGCGCCAAAAACAAGGGATGGGCACTATCAGCCTTGTTTTTCGCCTCTATCCAGTCCTCTTTCCCCTGCGCCATTAAAAATTCATCAAATGACAAGGGATACATAAACATCGAACGAATCCGCCCCACGCCATAAGCCTGCAAATCTCTCAAAGCGAACTCCAACAACGACCCCGCGGCGACCACATGAAGTTCCGGAAAATCTTCCTTGAAAAACCAAAGGCTCTTCAAGGCTTCCTCGGAGGCTTGTATCTCATCCAGAAAAAGGAGCGTCTTTCCCGGAATCACCGGCACGGCATACAATTGTCCCAGACGCGAGGCGATTTCTTTCACGTCGTTCACTTGGCGAAACAATTCTTTCAACTCCGGCTTTTTCTCAAAGTTCACCTCGATATAATTTTCAAACGACTCCCCAAGACGTCGCACGGAACACGATTTCCCGACCTGACGAGCCCCCCGCAACAAAAGCGGTTTGCGCTTGGACGATTCCTTCCACAGCAACAATTCCGAATCAATAGACCTGTTCAAATACATAACCAACAATTTTCAACACAAAGATAACGGATATTGCGGACTTTCAACACAAAACGCTCCGTTTTTGTGAAAATCAAGAGGAATAACGACCAATTTTCCGTGAAAATAAAGAGGAATAACGGCCCGTTTTTTGTAAAAACCAAGAGGAATAGGAGAATTCGGCGGCAAATTTACCATATAACCTGGCGGCCAAGAAGGGCGACGACAAAAATCAAGGTGCCGCCCAACTGTTCGCGGAGGAACAGGTAGGCGCGCTTTTTTTGCGTCTTGACGGTATTTTCAGAGATGGAGAGGGCCTCGGCGATTTCTTTCACTTTGGCTCCTTTCAAGGTTTGCAGCACGATGTCGCGCTGCTGCTCCGGCAAGCGGGAGACCACCTCGTAAAAGCGGGAAATCGCCTCTTCCTCGACTGCCATGCGAACGGCGTCCTCCTCGGTCACCTGCATCGCCGCCCAGTCCTCATGAACCTGCTGTTTGGCAGCCTTATCCCGAACAAAGTTTAGAGACGCGTGATAAACGGAACGATACAAGTATGTGGTGACGGCCCGCATGTCCGTGAACCGGGAGGAGGAACGCCACAATTTCACCAAACAATCCTGCACGACATCCTCCGCGGCAAAAGAATCGTTCGCTATTTTCGCCGCGTAATTACACAACGGAGCATAGAAATAGCGATACAATTCTTCCCACGCCTTATCGTCTTTCCGAGCAATTCCTTCTAAAAATTGTTCGACTTCCATATCTGTCACCTCACATCGCACCCCGGCTTGATTTCCTTGTCCGGAGAGACGAAAGAAAGCGAACCGTCGGCATTTTCCGCCATAAGAATCATTCCTTGGGAAACAATTCCTTTCAATGGCTTCGGTTCCAAATTAACCAACACGCAAACCTGCCGTCCAACCACTTCTTCCGGAGCATAGTGTTCCGCTATTCCCGAAACAATCACGCGTTTGTCGATGCCGGTGTCGACGGTCAGTTTCATCAGTTTCTTCGTTTTGGCCACTTTCTCGGCGGTCAATATCTTACCCACCCGGATGTCCATCTTCTGGAAATCCTCAAAAGAAACATTCGCTTTCGCGGGAGCCACTTTCGCCGCAGCCATCTCGTTCGCCTTCTTGGCGGCCTCCAGACGGTCAATCTGCGCCTGAACGGCCTCGTCCTCTATCTTCTCAAACAACAAGCCGGCGGTTCCCAGCAGATGTCCCGCAGGCACGACTCCGTCGCCCATTTTATCCCACGCCACCACCTCCATATTCATGAAGCCCCGCAATTTCTCGGAAGAGAAAGGCATGAACGGCTCCATGAGGGTCGACAAATCCGCCGCGATTTGCAAACAAACGTTCAGTATCGTCCCGACCCGTTCCTTGTCGGTCTTAATCACTTTCCAAGGTTCCGTGTCGGCCAGGTATTTGTTTCCCAGACGAGCCAAACTCATGGCCTCCTTCAACGCCTCGCGGAAATGAAACCCGTCGAGATTCGTCTCCACGCGCTTCACGATGGCGGGAATCTCCGCCAGGACTTCCCTGTCATAGTCAGTCAGTCCGCCACGCTCGGGCACTTTGTTGTCAAAATATTTGGCCGTCAAGACCAGCGTGCGGTTGATGAAGTTTCCGTATATGGCCACCAACTCGCTATTGTTGCGCATCTGGAAATCTTTCCATGTGAAGTCGTTGTCTTTCGTCTCGGGAGCGTTGGCCGTCAGCACGTAACGCAACACGTCCTGTTTTCCAGGGAAATCCACCAGATACTCGTGCAGCCACACGGCCCAGTTACGGGAGGTGGAAATCTTGTCCCCTTCCAAATTCAGGAACTCGTTCGCCGGCACATTGTCCGGCAGTATGTAAGAACCCTCGGCTTTCAGCATGGCCGGGAAGATGATGCAATGGAAGACGATATTGTCTTTCCCGATAAAATGAATCATCCGGGTCTCCGGGTCTTTCCAATATTTTTCCCATTCCGGAGTAAGGTCCTTTGTCGCTGAAATATAACCGATTGGAGCGTCAAACCACACATACAGCACTTTACCTTTCGCCTCGTCCAAGGGGACAGGAACACCCCAATTCAAATCACGCGTCACGGCGCGCGGCTGCAACCCGTTGTCCAACCACGACTTGCATTGGCCGTAAACGTTGGGCTTCCACTCCTTGTGCTCCTCCAATATCCACTTTTTCAACCAGTCCTCGTATTGGTCAAGCGGCAGATACCAATGCTTCGTCTCGCGCAACACCGGCTTGTTGCCCGTGATGGCGGAAACGGGATCAATCAAATCTTTCGCGCTCAAACTCGTGCCACAAGCCTCGCACTGGTCCCCATACGCACGCTCGTTTCCGCAAAACGGACACTTCCCGACGATATACCTGTCGGCCAGGAACATATCCGCCTGCTCGTCGTAATATTGCATGGAGGTCTTCTCGATGAATTTTCCCTCGTCATACAATTTTTTGAAAAACGCCGAAGAGGTCTCGTGATGAGTCTTTGAACTCGTGCGGGAATAGATGTCGAAAGAAATCCCCAACTCGGCAAAAGAATCCTTAATCATCTGATGATAGTGGTCCACTATCGCCTGGGGCGACACGCCCTCTTTCTGCGCCTTAATCGTGATAGGCACCCCATGCTCGTCGGAGCCACCTATAAAAACCACATCCTCGCCCTTTTTTCGCAGGTAACGGACATAAATGTCGGCGGGAACGTAAACACCCGCCAAATGGCCGATGTGCACCGGCCCGTTGGCATACGGCAACGCCGTAGTAATCAGATTTCTTTTAAACTTACTCATACTTTCTCCTCTTCTAATGGCAAAATTTACGGAACAAAAATAGGAATTTCCAAAAATTATACGCTACTTTCGTCCAAAATATTTAATACGAATATGATTCGACCCATCTATTTGCAACCGGGAGACAAAGTGGCGCTCGTCGCCCCCGCAGGGGTTCCTTCCCACAAAGAAGCGGACGGCATTTCCAAACTGCTGGAGGCATGGGGACTAGTCCCTTCGCCAGGAGAGCACATTTTTGCAGAGGCGAAACACACGCAAAGGCTAAGCGACTGGCAATCCGCCCTGGACGACGAGGACACAAGAGCCATCTGGTGCATGAACGGCCGATACGGCTCGTTGCACATTGTGGAAGAAGCCGACTACTCCACCTTTCAAGGCAATCCCAAATGGATAATCGGCATGGACGACATCACTGTGATTCACGCAAAGTTGTACTCATTAGGAATCGAAAGCCTGTACGCCTTCACGCCCGACATGCGGGCAGGCATGACGCCGGAAGCCATTGCGCAAGTCCGCAACATCCTGTTCGGCATGGCTTCGGACTACGCCCTGCCCCACTCGCGCCACAACCGGTTCGGCTTGGCGGAAGGGGAATTGACAGGGGGGAACCTGAGTTGGGTACACAGTCTCCAAGCCACCCGGTTCGCACACCACACCCGGGGGACCATCCTGTTCGTCGAAGACTCCACAAACGACCTCGACCTCATAGACAAAAGTATCCGTTGCCTTGAACTCTCCGGGCTGTTCCAACATATCGCCGGAATGGTCATCGGACAGTTCGGAGAATACGCCACCCCCGACTTTCAAGAGAAGGCGAACAATATCATCCTGTCCGCCATCGAAAAATACGACTTTCCCGCCTGCTTCAATTTCCCGACGGGCCACCGCTCAGAGAACTATCCCCTCATCTTAGGCGCAGACGCGACTCTCTCAGTAACCTCAGAAACCAGCCAACTTTGTTTTCTTTAAAATAAACGCACCGGAATGTTGCCCAGTTGGGCAACACTCCGTATATTTGCAGCATGGAACGAAAAATTATCGCATACAAACATTATTTCGAAGAGTTTTTCTTCCAATTGGACGAAGACACTCAAGATAAATATTGTACGTGGCTAGGTTGCCGCATTGAATTTCACATGCCACTATAAAACCACAAAACAAGGCAACAAAACGAACCATGAACAACACGATCTACCCGGCCGACCTGACAGAACTGCACCGACACATCGATGCACGGCAATCCTACGGAGGCAAACCATTAATCGGAATTTCAGCCAATTACCGGGAAGGCGACTCTTGCATTGAAAACTCCTATGTCCTCTCCATTTTGGAAGCAGGCGGCCTGCCCGTGCTTCTGCCCGTGCTCACCGACATCGAGGCCTTGCGCGACATTGTGAGCCGTTTGGACGGACTTCTGCTGACCGGAGGAGGCGACATCAACCCCCTATACGGAGGCGAAGAACCCATCCCCGCGCTGCAAGACATCGACGTTCCGCGGGACCAATACGATTTCACTCTCGTCAAACTGGCCTCGGACCGTTGCGTCCCCATCTTCGGCATTTGCCGCGGTCATCAAGTGATAAACCTCGCATTCGGCGGCTCGAATTATCAGGACATACACTCTCAACGCGACACCGCCACATTGAAACACAGCCAATCCCTCAACCGGGAATACGGTTCACACACGGTCACCGTGGAAAAGGAGAGCCTTCTCCACGAAATCCTGCAAACCGACACGCTAACTGTCAACTCTTTCCACCACCAAGCCATACGGGAGGCCGCCCCCGGATTCCGCGTCAGCGCCACCTCGGCCGACGGAATCATCGAGGCGATGGAAGGCACGCCGGGGCATTCCATATTCAGCGTGCAATGGCATCCGGAGAAAATGGCCGTCCGTCCCGACGGGCAAATGCAAAAACTGTTTCGCCACTTCACGGAAGAAGCCGCCCTGTTCGCCCGCACAAAAGCCTTCCACGCACGACATTTCATCGTGGACTCCCACTGCGACACTCCAATGAAATTCACCGAAGATTTTGATTTCAGCCTCCGTCACAACGACGTCAAAGTCGATTTGCCCAAAATGACCGAAGGACTGGAGGACGCCGTATTCATGGTCGCCTACCTCCACCAAGAAGCCCGAGACGAGGCCTCGTCACAGGCCGCCACTCAAAAAGCCATCGACATCCTGTATCAAATCGCGGAACAGGCGAAGCGCATGCCGGAACATATCGGAATAGCTTACTCCGCCGACAATCTCAAGGCATTGAAAAAGGCAGGGAAAAAAGCCATTTTCCTCGGCATCGAGAACGGATACGCCATCGGGAAGAATCTCGCCAACCTTTCACTGTTCAGAAGCATGGGCGTCACCTATGTCACCCTGTGCCACAACGGAGACAATGACATCTGCGACTCCTCCCGCGGGAACAACGAACACAATGGGCTCAGCGATTTCGGACGAGAGGCCGTGCGAGAGATGAACCGATTGGGGATTGTCGTCGACATATCGCACGCAGGCGACCAAACCGTCAGCGACGTGCTGGAAATCAGCTCCGCCCCGATTATCGCCTCGCACTCCTCATGCCGGGCTTTATGCAACCATCCCCGCAATCTGACTGACGAACAAATTCGAGCCATCGCCCAGAAAGGAGGAGTCGTCCAAGTCTGCCTGTACGGCCCATTCCTCAAAGAGTCCGGGGAAGCCACCATCGAGGACGCAGTGGCCCATATCAACCACGTCGTCCAAATAGCCGGCATCGAGCACGTGGGAATCGGCACGGACTTCGACGGCGACGACACGGAACAACTCACCGGCTGCCGGGCTGCCAACGAGCTTCCCCGCCTCACGATGGAACTGTTCCGCCAAGGCTACTCGGAAGAAGAACTCTCCCTCTTGTGGGGCGGCAACCTATTACGGGTAGTGGCTTCCGCAGAGAGCCTCGCTGAAAAACAAACAAAATAATCGAGAACAAACAAATGCGACATTTCCAAACACACCACATAGGACTGTCATTCATCACTTTCCTGCTTTGCGGCTGCACCCCGTTAAACTACAGGGCGAACAAGCACTTCACAGAAGAAAAGTGGATTCGGAAAGAACCTGTCTTTTTCAATTTCACTCCCCACCGAACGGGAAGTTACCAGCCCACTATTTGGCTCCGGCATTCCACGAACTATCTCTATCGGGATTTTCACTGCCTGCTGACCGTCTCGCAAGGCCACCTCGCCATATCTGTAGACACCCTCCACCTCATGACGACCAACGCCAAGGGAAACTGGATTGGACAAGGCTTGCAAGGATTAAAAACACTCTCTTGTCCTCTTCCCCACACTATCCGACTCGACTCCGCTTGCCATTACCAAATCACCATCCAACACTTAATGGAAGACGACACGCTACAAGCTGTCAGAGACGCAGGAATCCTGCTTGAACCGCAAACTCAAAACAACTAAATTCAAAAACGCATGGGAAAAAACAAATTGGCAAAATTCGCTGAAATGGAAACATTGAAAAATGTATTCCAACCCCGCCACGAAGAAATATTCCGCAACGATTATCGCCTAAAAGGACACTGGGGAGAAAAAGTGTTCCACAACGACGCTCCCATCGTCCTGGAGGTCGGTTGCGGCAAAGGCGAATACACCGTGGGACTGGGAAAAATGTACCCCGGGAAGAATTTTATCGGGCTGGACATCAAGGGGGCCCGCATGTGGACAGGAGCCAAACAAGCCGCGCAGGACGACATGCAAAACGTGGCTTTTTTGCGAACCCACGCCGAAATGCTGGACTCCATTTTCGCTCCCGAGGAGATTTCCGAGATATGGATCACGTTCCCGGACCCGCAGATGGCCAAAGCCCGCAAACGGCTCACAGGCACCCGGTTTCTATCCCTGTACCGCAAAATATTAAAAAACAACGGGCTGATACACCTGAAAACAGACAGTCCGTTCCTATATCTATACACGTCGGCCCTCGTGGAAGCCAACCGTCTGCCCGTTTTTGTCAACACGAGCGATTTATACGGGAGCGGCTTGACCGACGACATATTGAACATCCGGACTTTTTATGAACAACAATGGCTGGCAAGAGGCAAAACCATCAAATACCTCCAATTCGCCCTACCCCATCAACCGGAACTGGCGGAACCCGACATTGAAATCGAGAAAGACGACTATCACAGCGAGGCCCGCTTCATGGCCCCCCGTCAAAAGAACAACCATCCACTCAGCAAATAACAAACAAACCATGGGAAAACGAGTTTTAATGGCCATGAGCGGAGGCATCGACAGCACCGTCGCCGCCATGTTGTTGAAAGAACAAGGATACGAACTCATCGGCGTGACATACCGGGTTTACGACCAAATCGCACAAGCCTGCCTGGAAAAGGAAAAAGGCTGTTGCAGCGTGAACGCCATTTTTGAAGCAAGACACATGGCACAGGAACTGGGATTCGAGCACCACATTCTGGACATCCGCCAAGACTTCAAAGAACTCGTCATCCGCGACTTCATCGACGAGTACCTCCACGGCCACACGCCAAACCCTTGCGTCCTGTGCAATTCCGTCATCAAATGGGGGCGGCTCATCGCCATGGCGGACACCTTGGGATGCGACCACATCGCCACCGGCCATTATGCCCGCATCGGACGAGCGGGCGGCAGGTTTTTCCTCCAAAAAGGAGTGGACGAAACCAAAGACCAAACCTATTTCCTGTGGAAACTCACCCAAGAGAATCTGGCCCGCACCCTTTTCCCTTTAGGGGAACTTACCAAAAAAGAAGTCCGTCAAATCGCCCTGCGGCGCGGCTACGAACGCCTTTCCCAAAAAAGCGAGAGCCAAGAGATTTGCTTCATCCCCGACAACGACTACCGCGCGTTTCTCGCCGAACACGTGGAAAATTATTCTGAAACATTCGGACCGGGACTTTTCGTGGACACTTCCGGCAAGCCGCTCGGCCGCCACCAAGGATTCCCCAATTACACCATCGGGCAACGCAAAGGACTAGGCATCGCACTGGGCCGCCCCATGTTTGTCGTTTCCATCGACCCGTTACGCAATGAAGTCGTCCTCGGCACACGGGAAGAACTCCAAGGCACCACCTTTCAGGCAAACCACGTCAATCTCATGAAATACGAGTCCATCCCCGACGGACTGGAAGTGACCGCCAAAATCCGCTACCGGAATGCCGGCGTGCCCGCCCTGCTCCATCCGCAAGACGGACACATCCGCGGTGAGTGCCAAACGCCGGTCGACTCCATCACCCCGGGGCAAAGCGTGGTGTTTTACGAAGGAAGCGATGTCGTCGGAGGCGGCATTCTCGCCTGAAAGTCAATAGGAACGCTCGTTCCGTCCCTCCATCCAGTTGATGTACGCCGTGTTGACCACTTTGTTGCCTCCCGGCGTGGGATAATCGCCCGTAAAATACCAATCTCCGGAATGACGCGGGCAAGCACGGTGCAGATTCGACACTGTCTGGAACACGACCTTCACTTCCGCCCGCACATCCTCACCCGTGATCATCCGGGCGATTTTGTTGGAAATCTCCTCATCTGTGAACGGCGCATAAATCTCCTTCACGTGATTCACCATCTCCTCTTTCGGACGGCCCTGCTGTTCCTTGCATTTCGCATACACGTCATCAATCAAATAATCCATTCCTTTCTCTTTCAGCAATTCGATTGCCGCATTGAAAGCGACAAACTCGTTCATGCGGGTCATGTCTATGCCGTAACAATCAGGATACCGAATCTGAGGAGCAGAGGAAACCACCACAATCCGCTTGGGGCGCAATCCGTCAAGAATCCTCAAAATACTACGCCGCAACGTGGTGCCCCGCACTATGGAATCGTCAATCACGACCAAATTGTCCGTCGGCCTCAACACGCCATACGTGACATCGTACACGTGTCCCACCAAATCGTCCCGACCGGAATCCCCGGTAATGAAAGTCCGCAACTTCGCGTCCTTAATCACAATTTTCTCCACCCGAGGCTCCTTGCAAACAATCTCGTTCAACGCCTCCTCGCTCCACCCGCCTTTCCTCTCTTGAATCCGCCGCATCTTTTCGGCTTGCATATACCGCTGCACGCCGCACACCATGCCATAAAAAGAAGTCTCCGCCGTGTTCGGGATAAAAGAAAACACCGTGTTGTCCAAATCCCCGTCCACGGCCTCCACCAACTGAGGCGCAAGCAATTCACCCAACCTCTTACGCTCCTGATAAATGTCCTTGTCGTTCCCCCGCGAGAAATAGATACGCTCAAAAGAACAACTCCGTCGGGATTGCGGTTCCCGCACCAACTCCTCGCTCACGGAACCATCCTTGCGAACAATCAAAGCGTATCCCGGCCTAATCTCCTGAACACGCATGTTTTCCTTCCGGAAAGCCGTCTGAATCACCGAAGCCTCCGAAGCCACCACGACCACCTCGTCGTCCCGGTAATAATAAGCCGGACGTATGCCCCAAGGGTCACGCATCACGAAAGCGTCCCCGTGGCCGACCACTCCGGCCACAGCGTATCCTCCGTCCCAATCGGCGCTGCTCCGCGCCAACACGCTTGCCAGATTGATATTCGCCTCGATAAGCGGAGTGATTTCCTGCTTCGAATACCCTTGACGTTTATAATATTTGTACAAATCCTGAATCTCGTCGTCCAAAAAATACCCCACCTTCTCCAGCAACGTGACCGTATCCGAATAATTCCGGGGATGTTGCCCGGCCTTTATCAAGCTTTGGAAAAGCTCGTCCACGTTCGTCAGATTGAAGTTTGCGGCCAGCGCCAAATTCCGGCTTCTCCAGTTACTTGCCCGTTTTAACGGATGCACGTAATCAATATTGTTTTTCCCAAAAGTGGCATAACGCAAATGTCCGAGGTATATTTCCGCAACAAAAGGCAAATTACGCTTGGCCCAACCTGCGTTTTGTCCCCGCAACGCCTCGGCAGGCAACGCCTCGTGTATCTTGTCAAAAACTTCCTGAATCGGATTCGCGTCACAAGAACGCATGCGATCCATATACTTAAATCCCGGCTCCATGTCCAACTTCACCCCGACCACTCCGGCCCCGTCCTGTCCCCTATTGCGCTGCTTTTCCATAAGGATATACAACCGATTCAGGCCATAAAGATAAGAACCATACTTTTCCTGATAATAATGCAGCGGTTTCAAAAGCCGAACGAGAGCAATTCCACACTCGTGATGAATAGCGTCACTCATAATCCAAATCTTTAATATTAACGAGAAATTCTTAAAGTCAACGCAAAAATAACAATAATCCGAACCAACCTTTTCAAGCATTTGGCACATTAACATTCTTTATCGCTCATTTAAGAAAGATGTTTTGAAATAAGACTATCTTTGCAGCGTAAATTGAAGAGGAGTTATGCTAAAAGTTCTGATTCATAACATTTTGCTAATCACGCTCATGCTATCGCTAACGGGTGAAAGTATCGGGCAGCACACACGCAACCGTGCAAAAATCCCGCCGGTTTCCATTCCCGAACAGCAAATTTACTCCTCCACGCAAGCAACGGTGTTCATGCTGTTGCTGCAACAAAATTCGGACATGGTGTCCACCGCACATTCCAACATCGCACCCGGCATCAGAAGCTATTTGCTGCCTATTGTTTTCTTGCATTCAAACAAGGCAAAAAAGTTTCCTTTCCTCCACTTTTTGCCGGATTGGTATTTTCATCCCTACTCCACATTGGGCAAAACAAAATATTACGTGTTCGCCTTGGGGGAGATTATCGTGTAGCATGTTTTTTGCAGCATGTGGGGCGTCCTCGAAAAAGGGGGACGCAAATGTTCATTGAAAAAAAACAATCAAATTAATTCATATTAAATCAAATATTTATGAATCTTACACTATTCGTAGTTGTATTACTTACAGCTATTTTACTCGTGGTGGCAGCCATGACAATAGCCCGGGCGATTTCCCCTCGCACCTTCAACAAGCAAAAAGGAGAGGCGTACGAGTGCGGGGTCCCCACGCGAGGCAAATCATGGATGCAATTCAAGGTGGGATACTATTTGTTCGCCATCCTATTCTTGATGTTCGACGTGGAGGCCGTATACCTGTTTCCCTGGGCAGTGACCGTTCAGGACGCCGGTATCAACGGACTGCTTGGAGTGTTGTTTTTTATCGTCATTTTGGTCTTAGGCCTCGCATACGCGTGGAAGAAAGGAGCGTTGGAATGGAAGTAAAAATCAAATCCATGAAATACGAAGACTTCAAGGACAACGAGTCCCTTGAAGCGCTCGCTCAAGAACTCCGGGCCAACGGGACGAACGTGTTTGTCGGTTGCCTGGACAATTTCATCAACTGGGCCCGCTCGAATTCCATGTGGCCCCTCACGTTCGCCACGAGTTGCTGCGGAATTGAATTCATGGCCATCGGAGCCGCGCGCTACGACTTCGCCCGCTTCGGGTTCGAGGTGACGCGCAACAGCCCCCGGCAGGCCGACTTCATCATGGTGGCCGGCACAATCGTCCATAAAATGGCGCCGGTGCTAAAACGTCTTTACGACCAAATGGCGGAACCCAAATACGTCGTGGCCGTAGGCGGATGCGCCACCTCCGGAGGCCCTTTCAAGAACTCCTACCACGTGGTGCAGGGAGTGGACAAAATCATTCCGGTGGACGTGTACATTCCCGGATGCCCTCCGCGCCCGGAAGCCTTGCTCTACGGCATGATGCAATTGCAACGGAAAGTGAAAGTAGAGAAATTCTTCGGCGGAAGGAACAAAAAAGAGAAGAAGAATCAGGAAACGGAGTAATCAAAAAGAAACCATGGAATTAATAGAAGCTATCAGAAACATCGCCCCCGGGGCGACCATCGAGGAGGGCGCAATCCCAATGGTGACCGTGGCCGCTCCCCAATACCGGGAGGTGGCGTGGAAACTGCGGAACAATCCGGAATTGTCATTCGACTACCTGATCTGCATGACGGGAATGGACTGGGGAGACTCGCTGGGCGTGGTCAACTTATTGCAATCGACCGCCCACGAACACAAAATCTATTTGAAGACGTTCACGACCAACCGCGAAGAGCCGGAGTTGCACACGGTGAGCGACCTGTGGGAGACGGCAAATCTGAACGAGCGGGAAGTGTACGACTTCTTGGGCATCCACTTCATCAACCACCCGGACATGCGGCGACTGTTCCTGCGTTCTGACTGGGTGGGACACCCTCTGCGAAAAGATTACAACGCCGACCCGGCACTTAACCCTATCCGCCTGGAGAACGACGAACTGCCGGACACGACCCCGAGTTACGAGGAAAGTCCGGACGGGGAAATCCACGAGACGAGGCACGTGATATTCGATGGAGACGAATACGTGGTGAACCTCGGTCCACAACACCCCGCCACGCACGGAGTGCTCCACTTCCGGGTGTCGCTGGACGGTGAAATCGTGAAAAAAGTGGACGTCAATTGCGGCTACATCCACCGGGGCATTGAAAAGATGTGCGAAAGCCTGACCTACCCGCAGACGCTGGCCTACACCGACCGGCTGGACTATCTGGGCGCACACCAGAACCGCCACGCCCTCTGCATGTGCATCGAGGAGGCGCTGGGCATCGAAGTGCCGGAACGGGTGAAATACATCCGCACCATCATGGACGAGCTGCAACGGCTGTCGTCGCATTTGTTGTTCTGGTCATGCCTCTGCATGGACATGGGAGCGTTGACCGCCTTCCTGTACGGCTTCCGCGACAGGGAAAAGGTGCTTGACATTCTGGAAACCACCACGGGCGGACGCCTCATCCAGAATTACAATGTAATCGGAGGTGTCATGGACGACATCCACCCGGACTCCGTGAAGAAAATCAAAGAGCTCATCAAATACCTCCCGCCGATGCTGAAAGAGTACAACACCCTGTACACGGGCAATATCATCGCCCAACAGCGGTTGAAGCACATCGGCATCCTGAAGCGGGAGGACGCCATCACCTACGGTGTCACCGGTCCCACGGGACGGGCCTCGGGATGGTCTTGCGACGTGCGCAAGCACACGCCTTACGGGGTATACGACAAGGTGGACTTCAAGGAAATCCTGTACACGGAAGGAGACTCGTTCGCCCGCTATCTCCAACGCCTGGACGAAATCATGGAGTCCCTTCACATCCTGGAACAACTCGTGGACAACATTCCCGCCGGAGATTACGCAGTAAAGACGAAACCAATCATCAAACTGCCGGAGGGTCACTACTTCAAAAGCGTGGAGGCCAGCCGGGGCGAGTTCGGCGTGTATATCGAAAGCCGGGGCGACAAATATCCCTACCGGATGAAATTCCGTTCCCCGTGCCTGCCGCTGGTTTCCGTGGTGGACCTCTTGGCCCGCGGCGGCAAAATCGCCGACTTGATTGCCATTGGCGGCACGCTGGACTACGTCGTTCCGGATGTTGATAGATAATTGTGAAATTTAAAATTTGAAATTACTATATGTTTGATTTTTCAGTAGTAACACATTGGATTGACGGGCTTCTCCGGAGTTTCCTGCCGGAAGCGGCGACCATCGTCGTGGAATGCGTGCTCATCGGCTTGTGCTTGCTCGTGGGATACGCCTTGATCGCGCTTGCGCTGATTTATGCGGAACGCAAGATCTGCGCCTTCTTTCAATGCCGTCTTGGCCCGAACCGGGTCGGCCCTTACGGGTTGTGCCAGCCTTTCGCCGACATGTTCAAAATGTTGACGAAAGAGATTATTGAAATCAACCACGTGGACAGGTTCCTGTTCAACTTGGCTCCATTCATGGTGATTATCGCGTCGGTGCTGGCATTCGGCTGCCTGCCTTTTGCCAAGGGCTTGCAGGTGATAGACTTCAACGTGGGTATTTTCTTCCTCATCGCCGTGTCGTCCATCGGCATCGTGGGAATCCTGCTCGCCGGATGGGCAAGCAACAACAAATACTCGCTCATCGGTGCCATGCGAAGCGGCGCCCAGATGATTAGCTACGAACTGTCCATCGGATTGTCAATCATGACCTTGGTCGTGTTCGCCGGCACGATGCAAATAACGGAAATCGTGGAGTTGCAAAATGACGGATGGTTTATCTTCCGGGGGCACATCCCGGCCATCATCGCCTTCGTCATCTATCTGGTGGCCGGAACCGCCGAGACGAACCGCGGCCCCTTCGACTTGCCCGAGGCGGAGTCGGAGCTGACAGCGGGATACCACACGGAATACTCCGGTATGCATTTCGGCTTCTTCTATTTGGCCGAATACCTGAACATGTTCGTAGTGTCGGGCGTGGCCTCCACCCTTTTCTTGGGAGGCTGGATGCCGTTCCACGTGCCGGGCTGGGAAGGCTTCAACCACGTAATGGACTATATCCCATCGATTATCTGGTTCCTCGGCAAATGCGCCGTCGTGATGTTCATCATCATGTGGTTCAAGTGGACGTTCCCCCGGTTGCGTATCGACCAGCTGTTGCGCTTGGAATGGAAATACCTCGTGCCGCTCAACCTGTTTAACCTCTTGTTGATGGTCGTCGTGGTCGTGTTCAACCTACATTTCTAAAACTTGCATTATGAGTAGCGTAAAGAAATATTTCAGTACATTTTTCAGCGGCTTGCGCTCCCTGCTGACAGGCATGAGCGTGACTCTCCGGGAATTCTTCACGAAAAAAATCACGGAAAAATACCCTGAAAACCGGGCCACTTTGAAAATAGCCGACCGGTTTCGGGGTGAATTGACAATGCCGCACGATGAAAACGGGAACCACAAGTGCATCGCTTGCGGCTTGTGCCAGATGAACTGTCCAAACGGGACAATTAAAATCACCTCGGAAACAGTGACCACCGAAGAGGGCAAGAAAAAGAAAGTATTGGTCAAATACGAGTACGACCTCGGGAGCTGCATGTTCTGCGAACTGTGCGTGAAAAGCTGTCCGCACGGAGCTATCAAGTTCGCCCCGACGTTCGAGAATGCCGTGTTCACCCGTTCCAAATTGGTAAAACAATTGAATTAACGTGAAACATTAAAAGATTAGAATATGAATTCAGCACCTCAAGAAGCGGTCTTCTACATATTAGCGGCGACCATCGTCGTGTTTTCCGTGATGACCGTCACCACGCGCCGGATTTTGCGCTCAGCGACCTATCTGCTGTTCGTGCTATTCGCCACGGCGGGCATCTATTTCCAGTTGAACTACTCGTTCCTGGGAGCTGTGCAACTCATGATTTACGCCGGCGGCATCATCATCCTCTACGTGTTCTCTATCCTGCTCACGTCCACGGACAAGGATAAAGCGACACGACTAAAAAACAGCAAAGTCATGGCGGGACTTCTCACCGCGCTGGCCGGAGCCGTCCTTTGTGTGTTCATCACACTGACCCACAACTTCGGTCCGTCCCATTACATCGGCGACGAGGTCCCCATGAAAGTGATTGGAACCGCCCTCATGGGCACGGAGAAGTATCAATACCTGCTGCCTTTCGAGGCCATCAGCGTGCTGATACTCGCCTGCATCATAGGTGGCATCATCATCGCGCGGAAAAGATAAATTATGAACCTTTAAAAGAACAGACGACATGGAAATACACATGGAATACTATTTGGTCATCAGCACCATCATGTTCTTTGCCGGAATCTACGGGTTCATCACCCGAAGGAATTTGTTGGCGATATTGATATCCATCGAGCTCATCCTCAATTCCGTGGACATGAACTTCGTGGTTTTCAACCGTTACCTCTTCCCCGAGCAAATGGAAGGTTTATTCTTCTCCTTGTTCGCGATTGGAATCTCGGCCTGCGAGACGGCGGTGGCCATCGCCATCATCATCAATATCTACCGGAACATCCGGAACATCCAGGCCAAGAACTTGAATCAATTAAAAGACTAACACTGTTTGACGATAAAGAACTATTATGGAATACTCAGTATTAATACTTCTATTGCCATTCCTGAGTTTCATCGCTCTCGGCCTGCTGGGCACAAAACTGAAGCCCGTCGTGGCGGGGAGCATTGGAACCGCGGTCTTGGGCATATGCGCGCTGCTGGCCTATGCGACGGCGGCCACCTACTTCTCCATGCCCCGCATGGACGGCGTGCGGGAGGCCATCACTCTCTTCACCGTCGAGTGGCTGCGTTTCACCGACACGCTGAGCATCGAGCTCGGAATTCTTCTCGACCCCATTTCCGTGATGATGTTGGTAGTCATCACCACCGTGTCGCTCATGGTCCACATCTACAGTCTGGGCTACATGCACGGCGAGCGGGGTTTCCAGCGTTATTACTCCTTCCTTTCCCTCTTCACCTTCTCCATGCTGGGGCTGGTGGTGGCCACGAACATCTTCCAGATGTACATTTTCTGGGAATTGGTGGGTGTTTCCTCCTACTTGTTGATTGGATTCTACTACACGAAGCCCGAGGCCGTGGCCGCTTCCAAGAAGGCGTTCATCGTCACCCGCTTCGCTGACTTGGGATTCCTCATCGGCATCCTCATTCTGTCCTACTACACGAACACATTCTCGTTCGACGTTCTGAACGCCGGCGACGCCTCCCTGTTCTCCAAGGCCGCGGGCACGACGTTCATGGGCTGCTCCGTGATGAGCTGGGCCATGGCCCTCATCTTCATGGGTGGCGCGGGCAAGTCCGCCATGTTCCCCTTGCACATCTGGCTGCCGGACGCGATGGAAGGCCCCACGCCCGTGTCGGCGTTGATTCATGCGGCCACCATGGTCGTCGCGGGTGTCTACCTCGTGGCGAGGCTCTTCCCCGTCTACTCCATGGAAACGCCGGAAGTGCTCGTCCTGATTGCGGTCGTCGGAGCCTTCACGGCCCTCTACGCCGCCGTCGTCGCCTGCGTGCAGACGGACATCAAGCGGGTGCTCGCCTTCTCCACCATCTCCCAAATCGGATTCATGATGGTGTCCCTCGGCGTTTCCGGAATGGGCGGCCACGAGGGGCTGGGCTACATGGCCTCCATGTTCCACCTCTTCACCCACGCCATGTTCAAGGCCCTCTTGTTCCTCTGCGCCGGCGCCATTATCCACGCCGTGCATAGCAACGAGATGAGCCACATGGGCGGACTTCGGAAATACATGCCGGTGACCCACGTCACCTTCCTCATCGCCTGCCTGGCCATCGCGGGCATACCGCCATTCTCCGGCTTCTTCAGCAAGGACGAGATTCTGGCGGCCACATTCGAGTTCAGCCCTGTCCTCGGCGTGGTGATGAGCTTCATCGCGGGCTTGACGGCTTTCTACATGTTCCGTCTCTACTACAACATTTTTTGGGGCGAGGAAAGCCGCCACGAACACACGCCCCACGAGGCGCCGAAATCCATGACCATGCCGCTCGTCTTCTTGGCGGCGGTCACCGTCGTGGCCGGATTCATCCCCTTCGGGCACTTCGTCAGCAGCGACGGGACGGCATACACTATCCACCTGAACTGGGCGGTAGCGGGAGCCAGCGTCGTCGTGGCCGTCGTGGCCATCGCCATCGCCACGGCCCTCTACCGCAAGAAAAGCCCGGTTCCCGACCGCATGGCGGCCGCCATGCCCGGCCTGCACCACGCCGCTTTCCGCCGGTTCTACATGGACGAGCTTTACCTCTTCATCACGAAGCGCATCATCTTCAACTGCGTCTCCCGGCCCATCGCCTGGTTCGACCGCCACGTCATCGACGGCTTCTTCAACGGCCTGGCCTACCTGTCGCAACGGGCGTCCTACGCCGTGCGGGTCATCCAGTCCGGCCAGGTTCAGCAGTACGCCTACGTGATTCTGTTGGGAACAGTCGTCATCGCGGCCTTAGTGTTATGGTTATTGTAAGAATCTAATTAAATCGTAAAGCGATATGAATATATTATCATTATTTGTTCTGATTCCCGTTCTCACCCTTTGCGGCCTCCTGCTGTGCAAGGGCGACAACATACGGCAAATCCGGACCATCGTGGCCACGGGGGCGTCCCTGCTCCTCGTCCTGGCCGTCGGGCTGGTGATTGCCTTCCTGAACGAGCGGGCCGGAGGCAACAATGCGGACATGCTCTTCACCGCCAACGCCGTCTGGTACGAGCCGCTCAACATCCACTACTCCGTCGGCGTGGACGGCATATCGGTGCTCATGTTGCTCCTTTCCGCCATCATCGTCTTCACGGGGACCTTCGCCTCTTGGAAAATGCCTTTCCAACAAAAGGAATACTTCATCTGGTTCTACCTCCTGAGCGTGGGAGTCTTCGGATTCTTCATCTCGCTGGACCTCTTCACCATGTTCATGTTCTACGAAGTGGCCCTCATCCCCATGTACCTCCTGATTGGCGTGTGGGGAAGCGGCAAGAAGGAATACGCCGCCATGAAGCTCACCCTCATGTTGATGGGAGGCTCCGCGCTCCTGCTGGTCGGAATCCTTGGAATCTACTTCCACTCCGCCGGGGCGGGCTCACCCCTCACCATGAACATCACTGAGATTGCCAAAAGCTCGGTCATGCCTGTTGAGCTGCAACGCTGGTTCTTCCCGCTCACCTTCATCGGCTTCGGCGTACTGGGGGCATTGTTCCCCTTCCACACATGGTCGCCCGACGGTCACGCCTCCGCGCCTACCGCCGTCTCCATGCTCCACGCCGGAGTGTTGATGAAACTCGGCGGCTACGGCTGCTTCCGCGTCGCCATATTCCTCATGCCCGAGGCGGCCAGGGAACTCTCCTGGATATTCATCATCCTCACGGGCGTCAGCGTCGTTTACGGAGCCTACTCGGCCATCGTGCAGACCGACTTGAAGTACATCAACGCCTACTCATCCGTCAGCCACTGCGGACTCGTGCTTTTCGCCATCCTCATGCTCAACCAGACGGCCATGACGGGCGCCGTGCTTCAAATGCTCTCCCACGGACTGATGACGGCCCTCTTCTTCGCCCTCATCGGCATGATTTACGGCCGCACCCACACCCGTGACATCCGCGAGATGGGCGGCTTGATGAAAGTCATTCCCTTCCTCGGCGCCTGCTACGTCATCGCCGGTCTCGCCTCCCTCGGCCTTCCGGGCTTGAGCGGATTCGTCGCCGAGATGAGCGTCTTCGTCGGAGCCTTCCAGGAGACTGACACCTTCCACCGCATCTTCACCATCATCGCCTGCACGTCCATCGTCATCACGGCGGTCTACATCCTGCGCGTGGTCGGCAAGCTCCTCTACGGCGGCATTGTCAACGAGCACCATTTGGAGCTCACCGACGCCGTCTGGTACGAGCGTTTCTCCGTCATTGTGCTCATCGTCGCCATCGCCGGCATCGGACTGGCCCCCCTTTGGCTGTCAAACGTCATCCAAGACAGCCTGGTCCCCGTGTTAAACCAATTAAACTTCTAAACTATGGGATACGCTAATTTCTTATACATGAAAGAGGAACTGTCGCTCGTGGCAGTGATTGTCATCCTTCTTCTATACGACATATTCGGCTCGCAAAAAAGCCTGAGATACTTCCAGCCCGTGGCCTGCGTCCTCTTGCTCGTCCACACGCTGGTCAACCTCCTGCCCAGCGGCGAGGCCGTCGCCTTCGGGGGAATGTACCACAACACCCCCATCGGCAACATCGTGAAGTCGATACTCAGCTTCGGCACCCTTCTCGTCTTCATGCAGGCCGGCAACTGGCTGCAAAGCGAGAAAATCATCATACGCCGCGGGGAGTTCTACGTCGTCACCCTCTCCACACTGCTCGGCATGTACTTCATGATTTCCGCGGGCCATTTCCTCATGTACTTCATCGGAATCGAGCTGGCCTCCATTCCGACGGCGACCCTCGTGGCCTACGACAAATACCGCAACAAGTCCGCCGAGGCGGCGGCCAAATACATCCTTTCGGCCGTCTTCGCCTCCGGACTCTCGCTCTACGGGCTCTCGCTCATCTACGGCACCACCGGCTCGCTCTATTTCACCGATGTCCCGGCAAAGCTCGACGGCTCGCCCATCCAACTCATGGCCTTCGCCTTCTTCTTCGTCGGCCTGGGCTTCAAACTCTCGCTCGTTCCTTTCCACCAATGGACTCCGGACACCTACGAGGGCGCACCCACCAGCGTCACGGCCTACCTTTCCGTGATATCCAAAGGCTCTGCGGCCTTTGTCCTCATGGCGCTTCTCTTTAAGGTCTTCGCCCCCCTCGTGAAGGAATGGCAGGCCATCCTCTACGGCATTATCATCCTCACGATTACCCTGGCCAACATATTCGCCATCCGCCAGCAGAACATCAAGCGCTTCTTCGCCTACTCGTCCATCTCGCAGGCGGGCTACATCATGCTGGGCGTCATCGGCGGAAACGCCCTCGGAATGACGGGTCTCGTCTACTACGTCCTCGTCTACATGCTGTCCAACCTCGCCGCCTTCGGCGTCATCTCCATCGTGGAGCACCGCAGCGGAAAGGTCACCATCGACGACTACAACGGACTGTACGCCACCAACCCGCGCCTCAGCGTCGTCATGATGTTGGCGCTGTTCTCCCTGGCGGGAATACCCCCTTTCGCCGGCTTCTTCAGCAAATTCTTCATCTTTGCCGCCGCCGCCGAACAGGGATTCTACGTCCTCGTCTTCATCGCCTTGCTGAACACCATCATCTCGCTCTACTACTACCTGCGGATTGTCAAGGCCATGTTCATCAACAAAAGCGACGCCCCCATCGCCGGATTCACGTCCGACGCCTACACCCGCGTCAGCCTGCTGGTGTGCAGCCTGGGCATACTCTTGCTCGGCATTGCCAGCTGCGTCTACGAGAACATCGGCCGCTTCAGCTTCGGCATGTGAACGGCAAAGCCATTCTAACCACCATATCCCGGAGGCTGCCCGTACGGGCGGCCTCCTTTTTTCCCCGTTACCCGCGTCCGCGCAAAAAAGAGCGTGTCGAAATGAACAGCACCCCAAAAGTTTTATGTCCAGCTTTTGGGGTGCTGTTCATTTCGACACATCCTCAGCGTGAAAAACGCCGCTTGACCAAGCCCTCCTCCTCCCTTTGGCGCACCTATGTCAAGCGAAACACAAAATTAGCAATTGAGCGGTCAGCACACGCAGAAACATGGTCAACGGATAGACCGTGGCATAACTGACGGCCGGCGCATCGTTCCCTACCACCTCGTTAGAGTAAGCCAAGGCGGGAGGATCCGTCGTGCTCCCGGCAATCAACCCCATTATCGTGAAATAGTTCAACTTATACACCCAACGGGCAATGATGCCAACAATAATCAGAGGCACCGTCGTGATGATAAACCCGTAGCCAATCCACGCCCAGCCGCCACCGTCCACCACCGTGGCCACGAATCCCTCTCCGGCTCCTAACCCCACACTCGCCAAAAAGAGCGAGATGCCCACCTCGCGCAACATCAGATTGGCGCTCATCGTCGTGTAAGTCACTAACCCGAAATGGGGACCAAAACGGCTAATCAGTATCGCCACGATAAGCGGCCCACCGGCAAGCCCCAGCTTCACGGGCTGCGGAATGCCCGGGAATGCAAAAGGAATGCTCCCCAGCAACACGCCGAGGAATATTCCCAGAAATATCGCTATCAGATTCGGTTCCCGCAAGCGGCGCAGCGAGTTGCCCAGCACGGGTATCACGTTCCGCACGGCAGACTCCGGCCCCACCACCGTCAGGCGGTCGCCCAACTGCAACTGCAAATGGGAATTGGCCACCAGATCGACCCCCGCCCGGTTCACCCGTGTGACGTTCACGCCGAATATCGTGCGCAGCCTCAACTCGCCCAGCGTCTTCCCATTCACTTCCGACTTCGTGATGGATATCCGGCGGGAGATGAATTGCGTGTTCAGTTTCTCCCATTCCACCTCCACCCGCTCGCCGATAAAGGCCGTAATCGCATCGATATCCTTCAACGCCGCCACGACCAGTACCTTGTCGCCTTCCTTCAGACGGGTCTCGGCGGAACTGATTTCCACTTCCTCATCCGGATGGCACACGCGAGAGCACACGAACTTTCTGTTTATCAACTGAGTCACCTCATGCACGTCCTTCCCGAAAATGGCAGGATTCGTCACCCTCAGCGAGAACCGCTGCGCCTCCACGTCTTTCCCGTCGTCCTGACGCTGCAAAGCCTCGTTTTCCTTGTCAAACTTGATTCGGAAAACGGCCCTAATCAACAATATGGAACCAATGATGCCCAGCACGCCCAGCGGGTAGGCCACGGCATACCCCAAGGGGATGGTGGGGTCGCTCGCTCCCGTCATGCTGGAATAGGCCTCTTGAGCAGCCCCCAGTCCCGGAGTATTCGTCACCGCCCCTGAAAGGATGCCCACCATCGTGGTGATGGGAAGCCCCGTCACCACATGAATGACATAAGTTGTCGTCACGCCCAAAAGGACAATCACCGTGGCCAGCATGTTCAAGCGCATTCCCCCCTTCTTGAACGAAGAGAAGAACCCAGGCCCAACCTGCAGCCCCACAGAATAAACGAACAATATCAAACCGAACTCCTGCATGAAATGCAGTATGCCGCCATCCACCCGCATGCCGAAATGACTGCAAATGATGCCGACAAAAAGAATCCACGTGATTCCCAACGATATCCCGGCCACTTTCACCTTCCCCAAAAGAATGCCCGCCGCAATTACGATGGCGAACAGCAACACGGAGTGGGCCACTCCGCCTCCCATGAACAATTCACTCAACCATGTCATATTCACTTATCTACGAATTAATCTTTATGTTTTTCTTTGTCTATCGAGCGGCAGAATGGAATGTCGTCGCGGAAAAGCTTGCGGTAAGTAACGTAAGTCTGCGACACGCTCGCTCCGATGTACTCCATCAAATGCATCATCTTCGGATTGAAGTCCCCTACCCAGCTCATGTCCAGCCAGTCATACGAGCCTTTGCGTTCGATGATGACCTCGCAGAAACGCTTGATCATGGCCCCTTGCACGCCCGTCCTCTGGAACTCGTCCACCACGCCGAAAATAAGCCCCAAAGCCACCCGTCCCCGCTTCACGTAGCGGTAATAAAGGAACTTGAGCAGTCCCAGCCAGTTCAGTTTCCCGTTCACATGGCGCACAATGTGATTCAACTCCGGAATCATGATGAAGAAACCGATGGGCCGCTCCTTGTAGTAAGCGAAATAAAGCAAGTCAGGGTCCAGCACGGGCTTCAACATCTTAAACAGCGACTCCACCTGCGTCATCTCCATCTCTCCCACCCCGTGCACATCCAGATTCCAAGCATGGTTGTACACGTGTAGGAACGACTCCTTGGCCTGCTGCGGCGTCATCTCACGATAGGACAGGATACGGTAGTCCTTGTTCCGCAACAAACGCTCGGACATCAGCACCATGCGCCGGTCGAGACTCTCCATCACCAATCGCGTACGGTATATGTATTGCTTGAAATAATCCTTGAACCCGTAGTTCTCAAAAAAAGGAACGTAATAAGGGTGCGTGTAAGGCATCTGATACACCGGAGGCTTGAACCCGTCTACGAGCAACCCCCACCACTCGTTGCGCTCCCCGAAATTCTCGGGGCCCTCCATCGCCTCCATTCCCTGCGCCTCCAGCCATTCCCGACAACAATCGAACAAGGCGAACGCCGCCTCCTGGTCGTTGACGCACTCAAAAAAGCCCATACCCCCCACAGCGTAGGAGTCCAAATGGCAGGAATCCCTGTCGACGAACGCCGCCACCCGCCCCGCACACCGGCCCGCCTCGTCGCGCAATAACCAACGGACACACTCCCCGTGCTTGAAAAACGGATTCTTCTCCGGATTGAACACATTCTCGATGTCGTTGTCCAAAGGGCGCACCCAATTTTTGTCGTTCTTGTACAACTCCACCGGCAACAACAGGAATTCCTTCGCCTGCTTCCCGTTCTCTACCTTCTCTATCTTATATCTCATATCTCAATTTCGTTAATCTCATCGCAATTCCTCCGTCAACAGCCTGATCTCCACGGCTGGGCTGATATGCTCGTACAATATGTTATAGACCGCATTCGTAATGGGCATGTGCACACGGTACCGCTCGTTTATCTCATGGATGCCCTTCACGCCGTAATACCCCTCCGCCACCATCAACATCTCCAGCTGGGCCGACTTCACCGAATACCCTTTCCCAATCATCGCACCAAACGTACGATTGCGGCTGAATTGAGAATAGGCCGTCACCAGCAGGTCGCCCAAATAGGCCGAATTCTTGATATCGCGCGCTATCGGGTGCGCCGCATCCACGAAACGCTCCATTTCCTGAATGGCATTAGCCACCAGCACCGCCTGAAAATTGTCGCCGTACCCCAATCCGTGGCAAATCCCCGCCGCAATGGCGAACACGTTTTTCAGCACCGCCCCGTATTCCACGCCATACACGTCATCCGAGATGCACGTCTTCACGTAGAAACACTCGAAAAGCCGGGCCACCGCCCGGGCCACTTTCAAGTCCCTGCTCGAAAAAGTGAGATACGACAACCTCTCCATCGCAATTTCCTCCGCATGGCACGGCCCCGAGATAATTGCGATTTGCTCAAACGGCACGCCGTACTCCTTGTGAAAAAACTCCCCGATAACGAGATTGTCGTCAGGAATCAGCCCCTTGATGGCCGACACCACCACCTTATCCCTCAGCGGCACGTTCAACCGCCCCATCACATTCTTCAAGAATGCGCTCGGCACGGCGAACACCAGCACGTCCGAATCCCGCACCACTTTGTCCAAACTGTCCGAAAAAGCGATGCGCTCCACGTCGAACTCCACACCGCACAAATAGCGCGGATTGTGTCCCAATGCGCGGAACGCCTTTATCGTGTCAATGTTCCGCATGAACCAGTTCACCCTCCCGTTATTTTGAATCAGCATCTTCGCAATGGCCGTCGCCCAGCTTCCTCCCCCCACTATCCCGATTCTCGGTTTTTCTGCGATTTCCATAACCTATCCGAATAAGCGCACAGGCGCACGGCTTTGGCCGAAGCCACCGTCGCACGCTGCGGTTTCATTTCACAACTATTATTTTCCCAACCAGTTTTTCACGTCGTCTTGCGAGGGAGTCGCCAATCCCAGCTTCTGCTTCTTGTTCAGCCCGCACAATTCCTGATGCAGCTTGTTCGGGTTCTCCACCGCCTGCAACGCCTCCACCGTTTGGTAGCCCGCCTTGCGCACCACCGGAATCCACTCCGACGGCACACCGACGGCCGCAAATTTCTCGTCCGGATCCTGGACAGGCGCCTTCTCCGGCTTCATCTGCGGGAAAAGCAACACGTCCTGAATCGACTGACTGTCCGTCAGGAACATGCACAACCGGTCGATGCCAATGCCCATTCCCGACGTAGGCGGCATGCCGTACTCCAAAGCCCGCACGAAGTCATAGTCAATGAACATAGCCTCGTCGTCGCCCCGCTCCTGCAGGGCCAGCTGGTCTTTGAAACGGTTCAGTTGATCGATGGGGTCATTCAGCTCCGAATAAGCGTTGGCCAGCTCCTTTCCGTTCACGAACAGCTCGAAACGCTCCGTCAGCCCTGCGTCCTCGCGGTGCATTTTCGTCAACGGCGACATCTCCACCGGATAGTCGTACACGAATGTCGGTTGGACGAAATGCCCCTCACACTTTTCCCCGAACAGCTCGTCGATTAACTTTCCTTTCCCCATTGTCTCATCCACACTCAACCCGATGGACTGGCAAAACGCCCGTATCTCCTCCTCGCTCTTGCCCGTGATGTCGAATCCGGCGTACTCCTTGATGGCGTCGGCCATCCTCACCCGCCGGTAGGGCCGCTTGAAGTCAATCTCATTCTCCCCGAACCGCGCCTTCGTCGTCCCGTTCACAGCCACAGCCACCCGCTCCAGCATCTCCTCTACCGAATTCATCATCCACAGATAATCCTTGTACGGCACGTACACCTCCATGCACGTGAACTCCGGATTGTGCGTGCGGTCCATCCCCTCGTTGCGGAAATTCCGCGAAAACTCGAAGACCCCGTTGAAGCCGCCAACAATCAGCCGCTTCAGGTACAGTTCGTTGGCGATACGCAAATACAACGGGATGTCCAATGCGTTGTGGTGCGTCACAAACGGACGCGCCGACGCACCCCCTGGGATGGGCTGCAACACGGGCGTCTCCACCTCCAAACACCCCATCTCCGTGTAATAGCCGCGTATTGCATTTATCATCTTGCTCCGCTTAACGAAGGTCTCCTTCACCCGCGGGTTCACGATCAAATCCAAATACCGCTGGCGATACCTCAATTCGGGATCGGTGAACGCGTCGAACACCTTCCCATCCTTCTCTTTCACCACCGGCAGCGGGCGCAGTGACTTGGCCAGCATCACCAGCTCCTTGGCATGCACCGACACCTCGCCCATGTTCGTGCGAAACACGAAACCCCGCACTCCCACAATGTCCCCGATGTCCATCAGTTTCTTGAACACCGTATTGTACATCGTGCAGGCCTCGTCCCGCGAGACATCGTCGCGGCTCACGTACACCTGAATGCGCCCCGCCGCGTCCTGCAACTCGAAAAACGAAGCCTTTCCCATGATCCGCCGGCTCATCATGCGGCCAGCCACCACCACCTCTTGAAGTTCCTCCGGCGATTTCTCGAATTTCTCCAGAATCTCTTTCGACAGGTGCGTCACCTTAAACTCCGGCGCAGGATAAGCGTTTATCCCCAACTTGTTCAATTCCTCCAGCGACTTCCGGCGGATAATCTCTTGTTCACTCAATTCAGCAAGACTCATTTTTCCTAATTTTTAAATTTCACTTTTTCAAGGAGCAAAGATATTGAAAAACTCGCAAACACCGCACAATCGCCCCGCTCTATTTTGCGTCCCCACCCGATTTTTCCCCGCCACCTCCTCCGCCCCCCGCACCACACAACCCGCTCCCTCGAACACCACCCCCACCAACAAAATTCCGCCCCTTCCTCCCCTCCTCCGACGGCTTCCCGACGGTCTTTCGGCGGCCCTTAGATGGGAGGTTGCGCCTTATCATCGCCTTAGTTTCGCCTTATAAACAAAGGCCAAATAACAAGAATTTATATTTTGATACATATTCTATCCGCCGTCCAAGAGCTGCCAAAAAGCCGTCAGAGCCCTACCGAAAGAGGACCATCCACCAACGAACGCCCCCCCCGGAAAGCAACCTGCCGGAAAAAGAAGTTGACAGACAAACCGATAGACGAAAAAATGAGGACAAACAGAGAAATATAACGTGGAATCTTTTGAAATAACGAGGAATTTCCGCTTCTTTGCGGTAGAATAGGAGAGAGCTAACAATGAAAAAGAGATGGGTCATCAACACCCCGCCGCCGGCGGAAAAGGTAGAATCTTTGTCCAAACAACTCAACTGCAACCGCGTCATCGCAAGCCTGCTGCTGCAACGGGGCGTGGCCACGGCGGAAGAGGCGAAAGCTTTCTTCAATCCAGCCCTCAACCGACTGCACGACCCGTTCCTCATGCAGGACATGGACAAAGCGGTGGCCCGTTTGGAAAAGGCAATCGCCGCAAAGGAGCGGGTACTGATATACGGGGACTACGACGTGGACGGCACTACCGCTGTAGCCCTGCTGCACAAGTATCTGAAGAACAAATGCGAGGAGCCCCAGTACTACATCCCCGACCGCGACTCGGAGGGGTGCGGCATCTCATGCCGGGCCATCGATTATGCCGCCAAGAACGGCATCACGCTGATGATTGTGACGGACTGCGGAGTGAAAGCCGTGGAAGAGGTAGCCGGCGCCAAGGCGAGGGGCATAGACATGATTATCTGCGACCACCACACGCCGGGGGAGGTGTTGCCGGAGGCGGTGGCCGTGCTCGACCCGCAGCGGGAGGACTGCCCCTACCCCTACCGGTGGCTGAGCGCATGCGGGGTGAGCTTCAAATTGGCGCAGGCCTACCACGAACAACACAACCTGCCGATGGGCGACCTGTACCAATTGCTGGATCTGGTGTGCGTCAGCATCGCCAGCGACATCGTGCCCATCACGGGGGAGAACCGGATTCTGGCCTATTTCGGACTGCAGCAGCTGAACGAGTCGCCGAGCCTGGGCCTAAAGACGATTCTGGAGCTTTCCGGTCTGGGAAAACACAGACAACTGACAATAAACGACATTGTGTTCCGCATCGGTCCCAAAATCAATGCGGCGGGGCGCGTGGAGTCGGGCAATAAGTCGGTGGAGCTGCTCATCGCCGACGACGAGGAGGAAGCCCGCCGCGTGGCGAAAGACATCAACGCATTCAATGACCAGCGCAAGAAGCTTGACCACAGCATCACGGAGGAGGCGTTGCGGTACATCAGGCAGGACGGTCCGCGACGCCACCCGAAGGCGACGGTGCTTTATAATCCCAATTGGCACAAGGGGGTGATTGGCATCGTGGCGTCGCGGCTGACGGAATATTACTACCGCCCGACAGTCATCCTCACGCAGTCGAACGGGGTAGCGACGGGGTCAGCGCGGTCTGTGGAGGGGTTTGACCTCTACCATGCCATCTCGGAGTGCAGCGAGTTCCTCGAGAACTACGGGGGCCACAAGTACGCCGTGGGGCTGACGCTGAGGTTGGAGAACATTTCGGCGTTCCAGGAGAAGTTCGAACAAATCGTGAGCGAGACCATCGACGACGACCTGCTGTCGCCGCAAATCAACATCGACTTGAAAATCAAATTGAGCGAGATTACGGCGGACACTTACGCCATGATTCAGAAGTTCGCGCCCTTCGGGCCGAACAACACCGTGCCGGAGTTCATGACGGAAAACGTGACAAATTTCATGAACTCCAAGCAGGTGGGGCATCACAACGAGCACTTGAAACTGGTGGTGGTGGACGACACGCGGGCGTGCAAGGACCGCAGCGGGATAGCGTTCAACATGGGCGACCTCTTTCCGCGCATCAACAACGGGGAGTTCTTCGACATCTGCTACACGCTGCAGGAAAACGAGTTCATGGGAAAGAGCGACATCCAGATGATGATCCGCGACATTAAATTCAAGGAGGAATAAGGCATGGCGTCACTCTCGTCCAAGGCGTTGGAAAACGCCATCGAACAATTCGCCACCCTGCCGGGGATAGGTCGCAAGACGGCCTTGCGCTTCGCCCTCCACATGCTGCGCCAAAAACCGGAGGAGGTGAAGCGGTTCGCCGACAGCCTGACGGCGCTAAAGACCGACATCCGCGAGTGCAAGCGGTGCCACAACATCGCCGACGGTGACCTTTGCGAGATATGCGGGGACTCGCGGCGGGATGCGTCGACCATCTGCGTAGTGGAAAATATCAAAGACATCCTCTCCATCGAGGCCACGGGGCAGTATCGCGGCCTATACCATGTATTGGGCGGTGTCATTTCCCCCGTGGACGGGATAGGGCCCTCCGACCTGCGCATCGACAGCCTCATCGAGCGGGCGAGCGATCCCGCCATCCGGGAGGTCATTTTCGCCCTCCGTGCGACCATCGAGGGCGACACGACGGGATATTACATTTATAAGAAGCTTCCCCGCCGGGACGAAATTACGGTGAGCACACTCGCCAAAGGCATCGCAGTGGGCAACGATCTGGAGTATACGGACGAACTCACGTTAGGCCGCTCCATCGTCAACCGAGTAAGGTTCAGCATGTAACCCCAATAACCTATCACACACCTCCGTCCGCTTCGCAGTCACCCCTCGAAAAAGAGCTTAAACACATGAACATCTGAACCATAAAACCATTTTCCATAAAGCGAAGCCCCCAAAGGGAAGTGATTAGCCACGCCAAACCCTCCGTCAGAAATCGAAGGACCAAGGGAGCAGGTCGTCCGCTTTGACGACAATAGTCTCCTCGGCGCCTTGCATCACCACGTCGAAGGGACGACCCTGCCGTCTCACCACCTCGGCCATGACCTGACGGCAAGCACCGCAAGGAGCCGCCAACACTTTTTCCGTCTCTCCCACCCTATGGGCCGTAATCGCCAACATCCGCACCGCCACAGAGGGGAACGCCGCCCCTGCGCTGAACAAGGCCGTCCGCTCGGCGCACAATCCCGAAGGGTAGGCCACATTCTCTTGATTCGCCCCCCTCACCACCTCGCCATTGTCCAACAGCAAGGCCGCCCCCACCGCAAACTGAGAGTAGGGGCAATAGGCTGCCCCGGCCGCATCCCGCGCCGCATCCAAAAGACGACGGTACTCCTCCGGCAATTCCTCATTCCGCCACACCCGATAACGCATCGTCCATGTCCTTTCCCCTCCCGCACATTTATCCATATTTTGACTCATAGCACTTTAATTTTACGCACACGCAAAGATAAGCCGAAAAAAGGCAGACACGACACATAAAAGCGCATTTTTCACGCAAAATTGGTCTGTTTGAACTTACGCCCTCACGTGGAACGAAGGCGAAATTGAACTCACCCCCGCCGACTTCGCTCGCCTGCAAGGCTCGTCCGCCACGGTCTCCGTCCGCGAAGGCTACGCCAAGGCAGCCACCGGCTCCGCCGCCAAAACAGCCAGGAACACAGTCATCGTCACCGACACCTTCCCCTCCTTGGCTATCGCCGAGAACCCCTCGTTGAAGCATTCCGTGGTCGGGGCGGGACTCCTCGACCACGGAATCCTCGCCGTGGACTACCTCCACCAAACCGTCTACTTCCAACGCTTTGACCAGACCGAGGTGCGGGACGAGGTCATCGAGGACAAAGTGGTCATCATCCCCGGCAAGGTCAACGACATCACCGGAGCCTACTTCAAGGCCAATATCCACGATTACAGCCATGGCACCGACTTCACTTACTCTGGCGACAAGCCGATCGTCATTGATTTCTGGGCCACATGGTGCGGCCCATGCAAGAAAATGGCTCCCCTTTTCGAGCAATGGGCGGAAAAATACAAAGACCGCATCATCTTCCTCAAAGTCAACGCCGACAAAGAAAAGGAATTGTGCAACAAATTCAAGGTCAACGCACTACCCACATTCATATTCCTGCCTGTCGGCGGCAGACCTATCATCGAGGTCGGCGCTCGCCCCGAAGTCATCGAACAAATCATCACCGAACAATTGTTAAAATAAGCGCCACGCAGAAGAGGCCCAAAATCGCCCGTCATACCCTCCATCTGCTTCGCAGCCAGAGGCTGTTTCAAAATCGCCAATCATACCCTCCGGCCTTCGGCCACCTCCCTCGGGGGACTCGAAAGGAGGAAGGGAATATGAAACCGGCGTTTGGGGACAGCCTCTGTTACATATTTGAACGCAACGGGAACGGGGCACCAAACGCGCCCCGACACCTTTTTCCCCCACGCCATCTCCCCGCCTTCCCTCCACGTGCCCCATCTCCCTTTCGCCCCATGCTTACCCGGCGCTAACACCGTGACCATACCGGGAAAGTAAAATACATCTTGCTTTCAAATCCGTTTTATCTACGTTTTAAAACATAGATAAAACGGATTTGAAACGTATATAAAACGTATATGCTCGCCGCAAAACAGCCGCCAACTCCACGCCAACGCAAGGTCGGCGCCAAGCAAGCGACACGCGATTTCCATTTCGGCACGCCTCATTTAAACCTTTGAACAACAATGCCATTCAAACTTCCACAAAACAGAAAGGCCCTCGAAAGGGGAAGGGAGATGAAAAATTGTATTCCGACCCAGCCTCTTCTCAACATTGCGCCAAATTCCATCCGAGAGAATGCGTTTACCAAACACGCCAAGGAACGCTTCGCTTCGAACGCCCCAAATCCCTGCACAAAGGTGGCATCCTTGCCTTTTTCCTCTTTCGCATCACTCTCGCATCAGACACGCCCCAACCACACAAAGCTTTGCGTCATTCATCCGTATTTGATGCGAGAATGATGCGAACAGAAGCAAGAGAAACCATAACGTCGATTGGGCGACACAAGGACAAGCCACGCTTAAAGCATCCGTCAATTGCACGACAAAATATTCTGATTTAAAAATAGATAAAACAATATCACACCGTCACAATCCGCATTCCCAATCCACATTCACTCACAAATCTCTCCATTCTTTTTCCCTACTCGATTCACAAATATTTCATATTTAACAAAATTTCCAAGTTCAGTTAAATCAGAAACAATTATCTTTGTGCACAAGAACAGAACAATAGGGTTGAACTATTAATCCCCCTCGGACTTCGAGGGACAAACACAAAAATCTTATAAAATTATGAGTACCAAGTACGTTTACACATTTGGCGACGGAAAAGCTGAAGGAAGAGCAGACATGAGAAACCTGCTTGGAGGTAAGGGCGCCAATCTTGCAGAAATGAACCTGATCGGGGTTCCCGTTCCGGCCGGTTTCACAATCACGACCGAAGTTTGCACGCTGTACAACAAGGAAGGACGCGAGGCAGTCGTGAAACTCATCGAGGACGACGTGAAAGCCGGCATCGCACAGACAGAACAACTAATGAACGCCAAGTTCGGCTCAAAGGGAGAGTCGTTCCCCTTGTTGGTGTCCGTCCGTTCGGGGGCGCGGGTTTCCATGCCGGGCATGATGGACACGGTGTTGAATTTGGGGATGAATGACGACGCCGTGAAAATCGTCGCAGAAAAATCAGGCAACGCCAGATTCGCATGGGACTCTTACCGCCGCTTCGTGCAAATGTACGGGGGTGTCGTAATGGGCATCGCCGCCGCCAAAGGCGAGCACGACCCATTCGAGGCCGAGATTGACAAATTAAAGGAAGAAAGAAACATATCCAGCGACACGGACTTCACAGTGGAGGACCTGCAACTGCTCGTGGAAAGGTTCAAACACGTGGTGAAGACCAGAACCGGGCGGGACTTCCCGACCAATCCATGGGAGCAATTGTGGGGAGCCATTTGCGCCGTGTTTGACTCCTGGAACACGGAACGCGCCATCCTTTACCGCCAATTGAACCAAATTCCGGAAGAATGGGGAACGGCCGTGAACGTGCAGGCCATGGTGTACGGCAACATGGGCAACCGCTCGGCCACCGGAGTGGCATTCACGCGCGACGCCGCCACGGGCGAGAACATCTTCAACGGAGAGTATCTGATCAACGCCCAGGGGGAAGACGTGGTGGCCGGCATCCGCACGCCGCAACAAATCACGCTGGAGGGCTCGCGCCGCTGGGCCCGGCAACAAAACATCGCGGAAGAGGTGCGCGCCAGCTTCTATCCCTCGCTGGAAGAAGCCATGCCGCAAGTTTTCGCGGACTTGAACAATATCCAACAAAAATTGGAGAACTATTTCCACGACATGCAGGACTTGGGGTTCACCATCCAGGACGGCAAGTTGTGGATGCTGCAGACCCGCAACGGAAAGCGCACGGGGAACGCCATGGTGAAAATGGCCGTGGACATGCTGAAAGAAGGCTTGATTGACGAAAAGACAGCGTTGCTGCGGCTGGAGCCCAACAAACTGGACGAGTTGTTGCACCCGGTGTTCGACCGGGAGGCCAAAGCCAAGGCCAAAGTGCTGACGAAGGGGCTTCCCGCTTCTCCGGGAGCGGCCTGTGGACGGGTCGTGTTCTTCGCCGACGAGGCCGAGGCATGGCAAAGCCGGGGGGAGAAAGTCATTCTGGTGCGTCTGGAGACCTCACCGGAGGATTTGCGGGGAATGCACGTGTCGGAGGGCATTCTGACCGCACGCGGAGGGATGACATCGCACGCCGCCGTCGTGGCCCGCGGCATGGGCAAGTGCTGCGTTTCCGGAGCCGGAGCCCTCAATGTGGATTATCAGAAACGCTGCTTCTCGGTGAAAGACACGGTGGTTTACGAGGGAGACTGGATTTCACTGAACGGCTCGACGGGAGAGGTTTACATCGGGCAAGTACAGACCGTGGAGGCCGAGCTTTCCGAAGATTTCCGCACCATCATGAACCTGGCGGACAAATACACGCGGATGCACGTGCGCACGAACGCCGACACGCCGCATGACGCCAAGGTGGCCCGGGCGTTCGGGGCACAAGGCATCGGACTTTGCCGCACGGAGCACATGTTCTTTGAAGGCGACCGCATCAAGGCGGTGCGCGAGATGATTCTCGCCGACGACGAGGACGGCCGCCGCGTGGCGCTGGCCAAGCTGCTTCCGATGCAACGGGGCGATTTCGAGGGAATCTTCGAAGCGATGGACGGACTGGGAGTAACCGTGCGGTTGCTCGACCCGCCTTTGCACGAGTTCACCCCGAACGAACTGGAGTCCCAGCGGGAGATGGCCGAGGAAATGGGAATCACCCCGGAAGAGGTGAAGCAAAAAGTGGACGCGTTGCACGAGTTCAACCCCATGTTGGGACACCGCGGTTGCCGTTTGGGGAACACCTATCCCGAAATCACCGAGATGCAGGCACGCGCCATCATCGAGGCCGCCTGCAACTTGAAAGCCAAAGGCCTTGACCCACGTCCCGAAATCATGGTTCCGCTCGTGGGCGACGTGAAGGAACTGCGCATGCAGGCAAACATCATCCGCCGAGTAGCGGAAACGGTGTTCAACGAGAGGAGCATGCGGGTTGACTACAAAATCGGCACGATGATTGAAATCCCGCGCGCCGCCATCACCGCCGACCAGATCGCCGAGGAAGCCGATTTCTTCTCGTTCGGGACGAACGACTTGACACAAATGACGTTCGGTTTCTCCCGCGACGATGCCGGCAAGTTCCTGCCGATTTACATCAGCAAGGGCATTTTGAAGAACGATCCGTTCCAAATTCTCGACCAGAACGGTGTGGGCCGGTTGGTTGACATGGGAACCCAGCTGGGCCGCAAGACAAACCCGGACTTGAAAGTCGGCATTTGCGGAGAACACGGCGGAGAGCCTTCTTCCGTCATCTTCTGCGACAAGGTGGGCATGAACTACGTGTCCTGCTCTCCGTTCAGAGTGCCGATCGCCCGTCTGGCATCCGCCCAAGCTGCAATCAAGCATGAAAGGTGATTTAGCTGAGCGATAATAAATTAGGCGGTAGGCTTTTCACTTTCAAAGGCTTACCGCCTTTTATTTTGAATAAAAGTCCGTGCATTTTGCACGGAAAATGTGCAGAATGAACGCAAATGTTGTACAATAGTTGGACAGTTTTTACAACAGTGTTGTCAGTGTGTTGTACAGAGGTTGTTCCCGAATTGTCAGCGAGTTGTAAAAAATTATGCTTGTGGACTTTGGGACACGGAATGACCGCATTGGAACACGGAACAAATGTTTAACTGATAAATGAATACAAATGGCAACATTGAAAGCAGTAGTGAGAACGGCGAGAGCTGACGGATTCTATCCGGTTTATATCCGGGTAACTCATCACCGTGCCTCATCGTTCATCAAAACAGACAAAATGGTGACGAAAAGAGAACTCACCAAGAACAATGAAATCAAGGATCCCTTTGTGCTGCAATACTGCACGCAGAGGATTCTGGAGTACACAGAACGGCTAAACAAAAAGAACATTGAGAATTGGACTGTGGCGGAGGTTGCGGAATATTTGCAAAAAGGCGATGATGACATCTGTTTCTCCAACTACGCACGGGCATATATCAGCAAGATGATTGATGGAGGACAAGAAAGGACCGCCAGAAACTACGAGCTCGCCCTCCAACATCTGGAACGGTTCGCCGGGACGACAAAGGTTATGTTCTCGCATCTCACCTCGCAGTTCGTGAACAAATGGATAAAGTCGTTGGAGCAGACGCACCGGGCAAAGGAGATGTACCCCATCTGCATGAGGCAGGTATTCAAATACGCTGTACTGGAATACAACGATTATGACAATGAAGTGATCCGCATTAAGACGAATCCATGGGTGAAGGTTCAAATTCCAAAAGCAGACCGTACAGAGAAACTTGCTATCACTCCAGAAGCTTGCCGGGAGTTTTTCTCTTTCCCACTGCCGGAAAGCAAGATGAAATATCCGCTAACGGAATTAGGACGTGACGTGGCAATGATGGTTCTATGTCTCGCAGGCATAAACACTGTCGACCTGTTCAATTTGCGCAAAGAAGATTATTACGATGGTATCATTCATTACCAACGAGCCAAGACGAAGAAATTTCGGGCGGACGGTGCTTATATGGAAATGCGTGTTCCGGCCATCCTGTTGCCTTTATTCGAGAAGTACGCCAACAAGGATAAAGAAGACAATCATTTGTTTGTATTCAACCAACGACACACCACATACGACAGTTTCAGCGCTAATGTCAACGGTGGCATACGGCAAGTGTGCGAGGCTATGGGCTTATCAAAGGATAAGGACTACTCATCATACACATTCCGGCACACTTGGGGAACTGTGGCGCAGAACGATTGCAGGGCATCCATATCCGAAGTGGCTTTCGCCATGAACCACAGCAGCGCACACAAGGTCACACGGGGATACATAAAACTGGACTTCTCCCCTGCTTGGGAACTGAACGAAAAGGTGGTGGATTTCATTTTCTTCTCCGACAAGGCTTCATCACGGGAGCAGAAACCGGAGGAAAACCGCTTCCGGTTGTCGTACCGCTATATGGTAAATGCCGCCGCATACCACAACGGGCGCAAGGTAGCCGAACTGAACGACACCGGATTCAACAATGTCGATGAGGTGATCGACCGTCTTGTGACCATGCTGCCGGAAGAAATCCCCAACCGCTCAATTGTGATGTTCAAGATTGTCAATCTCGACAAGAACCAGACAGTGGTTTACCAGAGACAGAAAGGAAAGGGATTCTGACCTTTTTCGTTAAGCCACGAAAATGACACAGGGAACTCCACAGACATTGTGGGGTTTTCTTTTTGTCCTTTTCTTTTTGGCGCAACTTTTTCTTTTCTCTTTTTTCTTATGGATAAAGCCTATTCCTTTTCCCAAAATATTTTCTTGAAAATTTTCTCTCGCGCACGCACGTGCGCACGCGCGGATGGAGAAGAAGATATATATATTTACTTTTCTTTGTTGCATTAATTCGGAAGAAATGTCAATTAATTCGGAAGATTTCCGAAGTTATGGCAATTAATTCGGAAGAAATACCCTTTTCTTCGGAAGAAATAGGGATTAATTCGGAAGAAATAAATCAAAAAAATGCCCGATTTTGAGGCAAAAAACAGCCTTTTTTCATGCAAAAAACATCATTCCGGGAAGAAATGCCCATTAATTCCGAAATAATGCCGATTAATTCGGAATGTTTCCGAAGTTATGGCAATAACTTCCGAAGAAATGAGGATAACTTCGGAAGAAATACCTATTAATTCGGAAGAAATACCCTTTTCTTCGGAAGAAAAAAGCGGCATCCATATCGCATGGATACCGCTCACAATGAGACTGTATTATTTAGAGCAATCGTATCTAAAGTAGAGAGAAATAGACAGTTATTCGCTTTCTTCCTCATCATCCCCGGACAACTCGACAAGTTTGTCCTCGATAGTCTTTTTCGTCTCACTCGCAACATCAAGTGTTGTTGTCTGCAACTTCGGTGCGACATACGCCGCAAATTTCTCCATGGCCGCAACCCTGTCCTTCGGATCAAGCTCCGCTATATCCTGCGCAAATGTCTCCGAATTGAAATATCCGTCAAGCATCTTTGCGATTGCGCCACGCACTACCGCAGATGTCTTGTTGGGTGTCCCCGCCACCCTTCCTCCTGTTTTCTTGCCTCTCATATTCAACTGTAAAAAGATAAAACGATGGTGCGAAGATAAGCGGTTAGTTTTGCATCAACGGTTTAACTTTTAACAGGAGACATCATGGGATTAATAGGAAGCGCAATAGGTGCGGCAGGTTCAATTTTCGGAGGCATTTCCGCATCGATGGCTGCAAAGAAAGCCAAAAAGAATATCGAGGCACAGAGGCAGAAGAACCAAGATTGGTACGACCGCCGGTATAACGAGGACGCAACGCAGAGAGCCGATGCGCAGCGCATACTGACACAGACAGAGGAAAGCATCAAGCAACGCAACCGGCAGGCGGCAGGTTCGGCGGCTGTCATGGGAGGCACTGACGAGAGTGTTGCCGCTACAAAAGCTGCCAACAATCAGGCACTCGCAGATGCCACGGCACAGATCGCAGCCAGCGCAGACGCAAGAAAGGACAACATCGAAGCAACTTATATGCAGAATGACAATGCCCTCGTTGAACAGCTCAACAATATCGAAACACAGAAAGCAGAGGCAATATCCAGCGCAGTGCAGGGTGTAGCAAGCGCAGCTGCTTCCATGCCGTTCTAAATCCTTATGACTATGGCAACAATAGACGAAATATTAGGCGGTGGAGGGTATCATCCTAATGTAGGAAATCCGCCGAAAGGTTCTGCCGAATGGGCGGAACAGCACGGCGGAGAGGAAGTTGGCAATGCCCCGAAAGGAAGCGAGGCATGGGCGGAGCAACATTCCGGCGACAATGCGCCTGTATCTTCCTCTGCTTCCTCCGGGAATGAAAGTAAGATAACACCGGTTGCACATTCCGTAGAAACTCCGGCTGTGACGACAACAGGCAGTGAGCCGGAAATAAAGAAAAGACCTGCTTCCGGCGGAGGCTATGCGGCTCTTCTCGAAAAATTGATGCCGAAGCCGATGACGCAGGAGGAACTTGCTAAGGAGGAGAAGAAATACAAACGACAGCAGATTTTTAACGCCATTGGAGAGGGCATACAGGCTCTTTCCAATCTCTTTTTCACCACGCAGGGCGCACCGAGCATGTACACAGGCAAAAACAACTCCCTTGAAAGGACAAAGGTGCGGTATGACAAGATGATGTCTGACAACAAGGACAACGCCCTCGCATACTACAACCTGTATTTCCGGGCAAAACAAGCCGATGATGCCAAGGCTGACGGAGAACGCCGCTGGCAAAGGCTCCTCGGTCTTGACCAATACCAGCGTGAGCGTGACCAAGCAGCCGACCAGAGGTATCAGAATGAGTGGAATTACAAAATGGAAAGGGACAAAGCCGCTGATCAACGCTATCAAGACGAGCAGGAATACCGGAGGGAACGGGATAAGAAAGCAGACAACCAATGGCAGCAAACATTCAACCAGAGCAAAAAGCAGCACGAGGACGATGTGGAGACTGCACGAGGACGGAATGCGGCAACAGCTGCAAGAGGTGTCCGGGGCAAGCGTATCGGTTTCGCTGACGGCGACGGCAATCAAGTCGGAATCTATGAGAATGTATGGAGAGGTTCTATGCCTCAAGTGTACGATATATTGGTTAACGAAGGCATTGGACAAGGAAATCTGCCAAAAGACGCATTCAAACTGTTGATGCAGGAAAAAAGCGCCAAAGACAAGGAACTTTATGTACAACAGAATTGGCACAAGTCGCCAACTGCCTCGCAAATCATGCTTGCATTGTCGCAAATTGACCCCGCCACAATGACCTCAGAACTGAATGATGAAGTGGTGAACTATGCGCCCGAAGAAGAAGTAATTGATTATGTTCCCGGTAATAAATAACGACTATGCCAATATTTGAATATCAAGGAAAAAAATACAATGTGCGTGATG
The DNA here is from genome assembly GCA_944320555.1 of uncultured Butyricimonas sp. Lineage (GTDB taxonomy): Bacteria > Bacteroidota > Bacteroidia > Bacteroidales > Marinifilaceae > CALUMT01. Next base: position 81,577 of record CALUHX010000001.1, read on the forward strand.
AACACATTGACAATTTTGCGAAAGATTATCCGGATGCCACCTCAATACAGGAAAGGGACGGAAAGAAATATCGTGTGAGGTCGGCAGACTACAAGACATTCATGTCTGAAACCGTACAACCTCAATCATCTGAACAACCTATAGAATCCGCAGCCGCACCTGTGCCTGTACAGGAAGAACCGTGGAAGCCGACAGAGCAGGAAAGAAAACAGATAGATGCCCAAATGGAGGAGCTGCGCCGTTCAACGCAACGCACGATGTCCGAATTCAATGAGGGCATGGAAAACCTGCGTGAATACAGGGAGAAGTCCCCGTTAGGCTCACAGACAGTCGAGAGCGGAGTCCACTTCAATCCTCAAAGTGGAGAAATGGAGCGCACTTACCTTACTCCACTCGGCAACCGTTATGGGAGCAAAGGAATAGCCGATTTGGAAAGTTTCCGTTACCGGCAGGCTGCGGATATGTCTGTCGGCGGTCAGCTCCGCAGGGCAAATCAAAGGTTGCGTGAACTGCAAGCAAAGCGTGCCGAGAGAGCCGAAGAGGTGCATTCGGAATGGCAGGAGGATTTCGAGAAAAACAAAGCTCCTCTCGCCGCAGTCCTTGCCGCAGATACCTATGTGGCAAGACAGCAGAGCGACCGGGAAAACAGTGCATTGGATGTTGCTATCCGTGAGACTGAGGAGCTGATTAAGAACCTTGAGGAGCAGAAAGACCGGGAAAGCGGTGTCGATGTCGGATTCTGGCGTGGCTTTGGCCGCACTGTCGGAGATGTCCGCACATGGGATTTCGGTATGGGAGACATGCGTGATGCGCTGACAATGCTCCATGCAGAGGACTTACAGGGAGAAGATGCCACAGAAGGTGAAAAGGAAGCCTATCAGTCAATGATGGGTGCTATCCACGAGAGAGAGAAAGCCGATGAAATGTATGGCGGCAATGCCAACTTCTGGAATCGGGCTGGCGTGATGACGGGATATATGCCCTCATTCATGCTTGACTTCATTCTTACAGGAGGAGGATATAGCGGTCTGCAAGCAGCCGGGAGAGTATCTACAAAAGCCGCCACTAAAGTTGTCGGAGAACAGGCAATCAAGGAAATGGCGGAGCAGGGTTTCAAGACCTATGTCAAAAACAACGGTATAAAAGGATTTGGACGGGAAGCCGCCAATTGGACTATAAAGGCTCTCGGAACGACAGCCGATGACCTCCTTGTCCGTGCGCCCCTAATGACAAACACAGTACAAGCCGGAGAAACTGCCTCTGACATAATTGACCGCAAACTCGGGAATGTTGTTGTCGGAGAGGACGGCAACTATGAATTTGCGAATGATAAGACTTGGGGAGATGCTGTCTGGCAGGGTGAAGCCAACGCTATCATCGAGAATTACTCTGAAATGTTCGGAGCGCATCTTGATCCGGTTGTCACACTCAATAACATGAGCAAACTTGCCAACCTTATAGGGGCAAAAAGGTTGAGCGGTGTCCTTGCCAAGGCTGATGCCGGTGCTTTGAACGGTATCATGGGACAGACACATGAATTGTTCAACAAAATGGGTGTCAGTGATTATGTAGGCGAGATATCCGAGGAGTATTACGGTCAACTCTGGCGTACCATGCTCAATCTTGATGACGCATATCAACAGAATCCGGACGGAACTCGCACCAATCTGCTCCTTTCCGGTCAGTTCCACGGAGACATCTGGGGAGGCATGGCTCTCTCCATGGGGCTGATGGGAGCCGGAAAACATACACTGACTGCCGTGGACTACATGTCAGCCAAACATGGCGTGAACAAAGCGGACACCAAGGCGAATGAGTTGCTCGGCACAGAGATATGGGAGCCGATGAAAGCCACAATAGACCTCACTACCAATGAAAACATTGGTGAAATGGCCGACAATATCATCAATGACAAAGACCTTACCAACGAGGAGAAAGCTGCCGTCCTTGACTACATGGAGCGATCTCTGTACATGAGAGGTTTCAATCTTGCCACTATGGCAAAATCCCGAAACGGTGAGCGGAATGAGGATATTCAACAGGCTGATGAAAGTTACATTGACGGATACAGTATCAACTCTCCGCAGGAGATGAACGATGCAAAGAATCTGTACGAATACCACAGACAGCAGGTATCAAATATCGTCAGTGATGAAACACTCGCCATGATTGACAGCAACCCTGTTGAAACTCTCTCCCGTCTGAACAACGGAGAAATCAACAGTTCTGAAAGAAATGCCGTCATTGACTACATCAACGCCAAGCAAGTGTATGAGGGAATGATGCAGCGTGTCCGTGACGACCTTGACGGGCGCATCGAGCAGAGCAATTCAATGGTTGATGCCCGTGTGAACCGAACGACAGGAAGAATACAGGGCGCAACCATGAAACTTGACGACCGGAAGGTCTATGTTATCAGCGGGAACCTCGTGCCATACGATGACGGCACGGGCATAGATTTGTCGAAATCTGACAACAGCATCATTATCCGTGATGCAGAAACCGGCACACTTGAGCAGGTCGCCCCGGATGCTGTGTTGTCCGTTGACGAGTCGCAAGACCCCAACGAGCAAAAGGTGTTGGCGGCAGATGCAATCCGTCAGCAGTTCGCACAAGATGCAGCCAACAAGATTGACGGTGTGATCACATTCAATCCGGGCGACACATATACAATCTCCGGTGAGGACGGCACACAGGCACAGATACAGATTGTCGCAAACGAGAACGGGATTGTGGATAATGGAGACGGCACTGTGAATGTGAGTGACGGCAGCGGTAACATTGTGCCAATGCCGAAAGACTTCATCCAACAGCAGGTTGATGCGCAGAATATTGCCCGTATAGCGGAATTCGAGCAGCAACGCACCGCCGAGAACCTTGCAAAAGAACAGGCGGCGTTTGAGGCGCAGAGACCGCAATATGCACTTAACGACCTCGTCACCCTGCAAGATGAGAATGGAAATGTTATCCACGGACAGATCGCCGACATCATGGATGCAGACGGCAGATATGTTGTTGATGTGGATAGTCCGATAAACGGCAAGTATGCGCCAAGTCTCACCAGAGAGGAACTTGACAACATGCTTGTCGAATACAATGGTGTGGCATACGAGCGTCCCCGTGTGGATTCTCCGGCAAATACCGAAACTCCGGAGACTACCGAAACAGATAATCATGACAACTCCGCAGGCGAAACCTTGCAAGGTAACATGCAAGGATCTGCGCTTGACCGCATACCTAAAGACGAACAGGGACAGCCCATCTATGAACAGGTTGACTCCGATACCGCATGGGATGCCATTGTCGAGCAGACAGAAGGTGATGAGGCTATGGCGCAGAATGTCGCAGACGCAATGGTGACTGACAAAGAAGCTGAACTGAATAAAATTGAGAAAGCCAAACCGAAAGGCGGAGTTTCCATTGCGGAGAAGATTGCCGCTGAAAGGGAGCGCAAGGCAGCTGTCGATGCAGCCCGTCAGCAGGTTGAAATATGGAAGAAGATTGCAGGGACAGCCAACCGCAGGAAACAGGCTGTAGAGGCTGAACGCAGACGGGCAGCTGATGAAGCCGCAGCACTCCGCAGAGCAGAGGAGGAAAGACTTCGTGCCGAGCGTGAGGAAGCGGAAAGAATCGAAAGAGAAGCCCTGAACGGTGTGCCGGATATGGTGGACGATGTTCCGAAAGATGCCAGAGCAAGAGGATACAGGCGTGTAAACGGTCACAAGATTGACAGGCAGGAGCCGATACCTGTAATACAGGGCAAGGAGGTAGCAGTCAAGTTTAGCGACAACACCATACCAAGCGGTCATATAGCCGTCATAGATGCAAGCATGTTGCAGCCGAGCCACATTGCAGGTATGCGTAATCCCCTGCATTTTATTGACGAGGCGCAGCCGAAAGAGCGCATTGATGAAGCAAGCGTCCTGTCGGCGCAGAAAATTGCCGGGAACATCAGACCGGAGGAAATCACATCGTCCGTCACAGCCTACACAGGCGCACCTACCGTCAATGTGCGGGGAGAAGTGATACAGGGTAACAACCGCAGTGCCGCACTCCGTGACATGTGGGACGGCTACAAGGAACAAGCTGAAAAGTACAGGCAATATCTGAAAGAACACGCACAGGACTTCGGACTGACACCGGAAGCCATTGACAATGTAGAAAAACCGGTGCTTGTCAATATGCTTGATGTTGACGACAATACTGCCATTGCGCTTGGTCAGTATGTCGCACAGGACACAGAAAGCGGAGGAACTGAACGCATAAAGCCGAAGAATGCTTTGCAGAGGATGGGCAATGATATGCGCTCTTTTGCAAATCTCCTCTTGCAATCAACAGACGATGACACCTCTTTTGCCGGACTTGTGGACAGGAACGGTGACGAGGTTTTAAAATGGATGAACCAGAGAGGTTACATCACCCCCACACAGTACAAGAGTGCATTTGATAGCAAGGGCAACATTACTGCTGAGGCAAAGAATGACCTGCGAGGGATAATGTACCAGAGCATTTTCAAGGACGGCAGTACCAGACTTGAGGAAATGTTCAACCTCATGCCTGCCAAGGCGCAGAAAGCCATTCTTGCAACTGCATACAGAGATTATGACAGCCCCGGAGCGGAGCGCATGGTTGAGGAGATACAGAATTCAATCCGGGCATACTACGCCTTGTCGCAGGACAGTCAGTTTGCGGAAGCCAAGAATTTCAAGGAGGCACGCATGGCCGTTGAGGTTTGGAAAAGGCAGTACCAGATTGACGATGCTACAGGAGGAAGTTATCTCCCGGCAGAAAATTACAGTAACTTTGCCTTGCATTTGGCAACAATGTACAAGGGAGAAAGCCAAGGCTTAATCCAAGGCACATTCAACAAACTGTATGACCTTGTACAAGGCACACAGGAAGAAAATCTGTTCGAGCAGCCGGACAACACACCACGCTCGCTTGCGCAGGCTATTAACGAAGCATTAAATATTGACTACAATGGACAACAGCGAAGCAATGTATTGGCTGGCGATAGTACAGCAAGCCAACGAGGGCAGCAAGGAGGCGATGGATCTCCTGCTCCAAGAGAACGAACTGAGGTCGGATACGGGACTGCCGACAATACAGGAGGAACTGAAAGCGGTGGCGGAGAGGTCGAAATAGACGAGTCCGCAGAAGAAGCCGCACTATCTTCCCGTGTAGAAGTTCTTGATGACGACCGGGAGGAGAGCAACGGGGAATACCCGACTTACAAGCGCAGCATCATAATTGACGGTAAGCATACCGCCATACAGGTTGATGAGCCTAACGAGAAAGGCGAATACACCGGTTCATACTTCGAGTATGACGGCAAGCGTTTCGCCGGTATTCCCGAAGTAGTAGGCTACATTGACACTACCCCTACCCCCACTCTGGGACAAAAGGTGGCGGAAGCTGAGAAGCAGGTAAACACAAATCCGACAGAGCCGCAGAAAGAAGCCGGGAATTACAGGAAGGGACATGTACAGGTAGGAACTTTCGATGTGACTATCGAGAATCCGAAAGGATCCGTCCGCAGCGGTATTGATGCGGACGGCAATAAGTGGTCGGTCACGATGAACAACTCATACGGATACATTCGTGGCACGGAGGGTGTTGATGGAGACCATATAGATGTGTTCCTTTCCGACAACATTGACGGGTGGAACGGCAGTCGTGCGTTTGTCATTGACCAATACAATGAGGACGGCACATTTGACGAGCACAAGGTAATGCTTGGCTTCAATGATGCTGACGAGGCACAATCAGCCTTTGCAAGCAACTATGACAAGGAATGGGCAGAAAAGCGCAAACTTGTCTGCACTCCTGTAACCATTGACGAGTTCGAGAAATGGATTAACAGCAGCCACCGCAAGACAAAGCCTTTTGCCGAGTACAAGACTGTCAAGAAAAAAACTGAAATGCCCGGCTATGAAAACAAACCGGACGGATATACGGTTGAAAGGCGTTTCCATAAGAAGAACGGCACATACATCCATGCCGTCAAGTTCACGGAACAGATGCCCCGTGAGCGTTTTCTGGAACTGAAGAAACGAGTAAAGGATTTCGGCGGATATTATTCCTCTTTTGGGAAAGGCGGCTTCATTTTCGACAATGAGGCGGATGCCGATAAATTCGCCCAGGCTGTACTTGACCCGACCGGAGAGCAACTTGACGATGCCGCACCGGTCTCCATTGCGGATCTGCGAGAGATTACAGCCACCAAATCCGAGAGTGACATTCAACCAATAGGACATGGCGCATTCGGAGATATTTATGACCAATTCAAGGGCAAGGCGCAGGAAGCCATAGCATTTCTGTCCGAGAAACAAGGTGGAGAAGCCATTGGTGCGCTGCATCATAAAGATGTCGGCGATATTGACCTTGTGTGGGGAAATGAAGGCACAGGACACAGTGACGGATTCGGTCTTGCCAAACTTGTGAAATATCATCCGGAAGTCTTAAATGACCTGCAAGGTCTCATTGACGACATGCATGTCGTCAGCAGAAATGCCAATCGAATCAATCTTGAAAGCGACACTCATAAAGCCGCTGTCCGGCTTGAATGGGACGGAGAGAAGAAAAATTGGCTACTTACAGCCTTTGAAAAAGAAAACAGTGTCCGTGACAATACGACAGACACTGGCACGACCGTTACCGGCAAGCAGAATGACACAGCTACTCTGCGAAACACTGTTTCTATTGGCAAAAATACGGAAGAAAGTAAAGAAAAGCAAGGGGAAGAGGTGGAATTGTCGGAGAAAATGGAGGATAATGCCCCGTTCCCGGAGGAAGTGGAGTTTTATGAAAAGGATGTGGCAATTGATGAGGGGAGGTTAGTGATTGGGAATGGAGAGGGGATGATAGGGTATCGCCATGCAGGAGAGTTGCCGGAAGCGGAGGGCGAATGCCAAGTGGAGAGGGCGTTTCGTGAAAACAATGCTTTTTCTTTCAGCGGTAAGGAGCGGGTTGAGACTGCCGATGATGTAGCGTTTATTTTCCGTGAGTTGGAAAATGCGTCTGTGGAGAACTCTTTCGCCGTGCTTGTCAAGGAGGGCAAACCGACTGTCGTGCATCTGGGGATGGGCGGTTTCATGAATACGCAAGTGAACACGGCAGCCATCCGGGCGGCTTACGATGCTGTCGGAGCGGACAAAATTTATTTTGTGCATAACCATCCTTCCGGAGCGTTGAGGTGCAGCCGCGAGGACATGGAGATGCTCCGGACGGTGAAAGGGATGTTCGGCAGGGGTGTAGTACAGGATGGTATCATTATTGACACGGCATCGGGGCAGTACGGCATTTTTACCGAGGAGGGAAACCATGAGGCGGCAAGCATGCCGGAAGGCGTGGCGCGTTTCCCGTTGAAGTTGTATTCTTTCGACCGCCAGGTGTTTTCGAGAGACTATGACCTGGCACAGTTGCGGCAGGTTCGCAGTTCGGAAGATGTAGCGGCGTTCGTGTCCTCGCAACGGATGGGTCAGCGTGGAAAAACCAGTTTCCTTGTCCTTGACACGCAGAACCGCATTATCGGCAATTTACATACTTCACACGGCAACCTTGAATCCGACGGTCTTGCCGAGGAAATCGCATCCAAGGTTATCCGCTTCGGCGGGGTATCGGCTGTCGTTTACGGGAATATGGAGCTGGATCCGTCCGCCATACGGGACTTGAACCGGGAGGTGGCGCGCATATCCGGGAAGTCTGTGCGCCTGCTGGACATTGTGTCTGTGGACGGACTGAACACGATGAGCGCGGTGGATTACGGCATGCTCATGGAACGGCAGGAGGCTTATGCCCCAGAAAATGGCGATATACGTTACCGGGAAGACGGGAATGGCAATTCTCTTGTTGCCGTACACAATCTTTCTGCTGAAAAACTGGAAGAGGCATTTGACCTTGGCGGTTTCCCGATGCCGAGCATAGCCGTGACAAAGGCGGAGGTGGGGCATACTGAGTTTGGCGAAATATCATTGATTTTCGGCAAGGAAAGCATCAACCCTGCGGACAAAAGGAACAAGGTATATGGGGAGGACGCATGGACACCCACGTTCCCAGCTGTGGGCTATAAGCTGAACGATGACAAGACGAGCGACATCTACCGCCGGGCGAACAAGGCGGGAAACCTGCCCTTGTTCAATCCAGTAATTTTTCATCCGGATAATTATGAACGCCACATCGAAGGCTTGGGTTCGGAAAGCCTTGTTGAACACTTCAAGGATGACTATGGGGCGAAGCAATTGTATCTATCGGAGACCGGCAACGCAATAGAGGAATATGAGCAGCACGAGGTTGACAAGTATCTGCCCGACCAAATATCCCTTTATGAAAAGATGTTGAAAGAGATAGGCATTGAAAGGCTTAAGAATGAAAGAAATGATGTGGTAGAGAATGATGTGAAGCGGCTCATTGAAGAGCATTACAATATTGATTTGGATGCCATGAAGCCATTCCGAGCTAAGGTTCGTATCAGCACCACGATACATAGGGCAATCGATTATACCGAAAACGGGAACAGGAAAACAGAAAACGACATTGAAGCGACAAAGAGGAAGATTGATGAAAGGATAGACCCTAAGAAATTTGAATCATGGTTGGAAGACTTGTTTGCCGATGTTGTGGAGAAAAAGGGTATCCGCAACGACAGGGACATGTTTACCCCTTCGGGAAGCATCCGCAAGTGGGAGCAGTTGTATGATGACATTACCCTTGATTCTGTCGTGAATGCTATGCAAAGGCAGTCTGCCCGCGGCGGGCAGGGATTGTTTAACGGCAGCATTTTCGGCGCAGCACAGCAGGAATACAAGAACATTGATGCTATCCGCAAAGAGGCAAGGGAACGTATCCGCGCCATAAGCCATGAAGATTATGAAGTTCAACGCAGTGCCATTACCGACCGGCTTTCGAATATAAAGATATCAGGTGTTGGTAATGGTTTTTCCGATACGATGGACATGGCAGGAAACATACAGGATGCCGTTGCCCGTTCCCATACGGCTAAAGGCATACACAAATACCTGAAAGAGTTTTATCCGAAAGTAACGATGGATACCGCCAAAGAGATAGCGGACATTGTAAAGGATATCCAGCGGATGAGCGCGCGCTATTTTGAAGCCAAGCCCTATCGCGCTGTGAGATTTGATGAAGTGCGCCTTGCCGTATTGCCTTCAAGTACGGACAAGAAGATTGTGCAAGAACTGGAGCAGCGCGGCATCCCAGTGAGAACTTACGAGCAAGGCAATGAAGCGCAACGCAGGCAAATCGTGGAAGAAGCCTCGGACGAGTTGAATTTGCGTTTCCGTGAAGAGGAGGATGTGAATGGACGATTTAACGAGGAGTTAGAAGGGCTGACAGAGGAGAATGCCGACAGCACAATACTGATGTTGGGGAGACCGTCAACTGTGTTGCTTGCTGCTGGGATTCCTGACAGAAATATTGCATTGTACGGAAACAAGCTGCTCAAAAAAGCCAAGGCGCATGGGTATTCCAAGCAAGATGTGAAGGATTTGCCTCGTTATGTTGCAAATCCAATTGCAGTATTCAAAGGAAGCTATGTTGACGGTTATGCCATTTTGACCGAGATGCCCATTAACGGGAAAAATGCGCTTGTTTCTATTGACATAAGGAAAGGGGAAGTTCAAGACTTGAATTTGGTGACCTCTGTGTTTGGAAAAAACACTAAGGGTATTGTCGGCTGGCTGAATGACGGCAAATTACTTTACGCGGACAAAAAGAAAACTCTTGATTATTTAAGCTCCTCCGCTCCCATTGCGGACGCTACAAATAATCAAGAGATTTCCTCTGCCACAAAGGTAGTGAGAAACTTCGAAAATTCCAACCTCAAGAGGGAGGAAAGAATTGATGATGACAATGTTCCTTACAAAAAGCCGACAAGAGCGGAACGCCGGGATATGGTCAAGCGAGTCAATGAGCTTGCAAAGAAACTACATCTCGATAATGTCGAGGTGGTTACAAGCATGAACGGTCTGGACGGCAAGAAAGCACGGGCGAAAGGCTTCTACACCAAAAGTTCGCAGAAGATAACTATTGTCATACCGAACAACAGAAGTGTAGCCGATGCGGAAATGACATTGCTTCATGAGGCTGTTGCACACTACGGTCTGCGACAAATGTTCGGGAAGCATTTTGACACTTTTCTTGATAATGTATTCAACAATGCATCTGAAGATGTACGCCAAAAGATTGTTGACCTGTCAAAGAAGTACGGTTGGGATTTCGGAAAGGCTACTGAGGAATATCTTGCCGGACTTGCCGAGCGTACAGACTTTGAGAACGCCCGAAAGACCGGGTGGTGGCAGAAGATAAAGGATTTCTTCATCGACATGCTCCACAAGATAGGACTTCCCGATTTCAGAGGAGTTACTCTGACGGATAATGAACTCCGCTATATCCTGTGGAGAAGTTACGAGAATCTGAAAGGAAATCGGTTTGAAGATGTTTTCACTGAAGCCGCTGACACTTCTATGCAGTATGAGCTGAAAGTCGGAGAATATGCCGCCGATGTACAGGATGATACAATGTATCGTGATGGAGACCCAGAAATACATGAGAGGACATTGGCAAGAGACCGGTATGAGCAGCGTGTACGCAGCGGAATGTATCAGACGAAGGAAGCATTGCAGGACTGCATGCTCGGGCTGGAAGAAGCCATGCGGGCGATAATGGGCAACAAGAAATTCCGTGTGGAGGAAGTGCCGGATTTCGAGAACGCCTATCTGGGTGAGAACCGTCTTTCTTCCATGAATGAAAAAGAGGCTGAGGCGATGGGCAGGACATTGTTCAAACCCATGCTTGATGAGGTTGCCAAACTTGCGCCTACCAGAGCGGCAAGGGATGAACTGACTGACTACATGATGGCAAAACACGGACTTGAGCGAAATACCGTCATGGCAGAAAGGGATGCCAAGACTGAATATGAGAAACGACAGAAAGAGCACCCCAACAGCAAATTGACATTGCAGGACTTTATAGATAAGTTCAGAAAGAGGGATTATGCCGGTCTTACCGCCCTTACCGGATATGATGATGTTGCCTCTGCGGAAGCGGAAGCCCAGCAGATGGTGAATGACTATGAATCATTGCATGACACCGCCGATTTATGGAAAAGGGTCAATGCTGTAAGCAAAGCTATACTCCAGAAGTCATACGAATGCGGAATGATGAGCAAGGCTACATACGACAGCATATCGGACATGTATGAGTTTTACATCCCTTTGCGTGGATTTGATGAAAAGACGAGTGCAGAGGCTTACTCATACCTTACACATAGACAAAGCGCATTCAACGCCCCTATCAAGAAAGCGGAGGGGCGCAGATCGAAAGCAGACGATCCATTTGCGAACCTGCAATCAATGGCAGAAAGCGCAATCATGCAGGGCAACCGCAATAAACTCGTGAAACAGCGTTTTCTGAATTTTGCGCTCAATCACCCGAGCGACCTTGTTAGCATAAATGATTTATGGTTGCAATATGATTCAGTTGCAGACGAGTGGAAACCGGTATTCCCGGACAATATCGAGGTTTCCGACAGTCCGGAAACTGTCGAACAGAAGATGCATGACTTCGAGGAAAAAATGAATCAGTTGGAGCAACAGTCTCCAGATCTGTACAAGAGAGGCCGTGATGCAGAGAATATTCCCTACCGTGTAATTGACAGCAGGGATTTACGGCAGCATCAAGTTGTAGTCAAGCGAGGAGGACGGGATTATGTGATTACTATCAACGGCAATCCGAGAGCAGTCCAGGCATTGAACGGGCAAACCAATCCGGATAATGACATTAGCGGATCGGTCGGCAAAATCTTATCGTATGCCGGCGATGTCAACCGCACATTAAGCTCCTTATATACGTCATTACAACCCGATTTTGTGGCAAGTAATTTTGTTCGAGACCTAATCTATTCCAATACAATGGCGTGGATAAAGGAAAGTCCGAATTATGCCCTGCGATACAATTGGAATTATGCTCGCTTAAATCCTGTCAAAATGAAACATCTGTTTGCCAAATATCGCAAAGGAACGCTTGATATGAATGACAAGACAGAAGCAATGTTCAAGCTATTCCTTGACAATGGAGGCGAAACTGGATATGCCCGATTGATGGATATTGAGCAACACAAGAAAAACCTTGAAAAAGCGATGAAAGCCCTCAATCAAAAGATACCTTTCACTGAATGGCGCAAGCATCTTGCCAAATGGGTAGGCGAGATAGGCAGGGGCATAGAAACTCAATCCCGGTTTGCAGCATTCATTACCTCAAGAGAATTTGGCAGGGATATTGGGCGTTCGATATGGGATGCCAAGGAAATAAGCGTGAATTTCAACAAAAAGGGTTCTGGCGATAAGTTCCTCGGAGCAGAAGGGCAGACATTCATCGGCAACGCCGCGGCGATGACGGGAGGACTTGGACGCGCATTCATTATTTTCTGGAATGCTGCCGTGCAAGGCACATTTGGCAATTTCATAAAAAATGCCAAACGCCATCCGGCAAAAGCGTTGGCAGCTGTTGCGACATGGTACGGACTTGCATTATTGATCAGTGCCCTTGGGGCAAGTGACGATGATGAAGAGGATGATGAACACGGCAGCTATTATGATATTCCTGTGACTACACGGCGTAACAATATTATCGTCAAAGGACCGGGGAAAAGTTGGATAAAGATACCATTGCCCATTGAATACCGTGCCGTGTACGGCATGGGCGAGTTATGTGGCTCGACCTTGTTCCATAATGAGCCTTTAAGAGGACATGAGTTGCTCTCACAGTTCACGCAATTGACTCCAATTGATATTATGGCGGGGCAGAATTTGGAACAGGGAGGCGAATTCGATTGGCTTGCCCCAATTATACCGAGCAGTCTCAAACCAGCTTATGAAGTTAGAGAAAACAAGTCATGGACAGGACTGCCTATTTACAAAGATACTCCTTGGAATAAGGACATGCCCGACTGGACCAAGACCTACAAGAACGCAAACAAACAGATAGTAGACTTATGCGCATGGCTCAATGAGTTGAGCGGTGGCACACATCGGGAGAAAGGTGCTATCGACATAAATCCTGCCAAAGTAGAATATTTGCTCCGAGGATATGCCGGAGGCTTTTGGACATTGACTGACCAATTATTTAAATTAGGAGAAACGGCAATAGGCAAAAGAGATTTTGATTGGCGGTATATGCCTCTCTTAAACAGGGTAGTGACAAATGGAGACGAACGGACATCGTTTCGGGCAATAAACAACGAGTATTTTCGTATAAAAGAGGAACGTGACGAAACCATGAGACTTTTAAAGGGATATACAGATGATGCTAAGAAAGGCGTATTTGGAACAGCCGAGCGTGTAAACTTCATCTATTATTCACCAGAGTACCAAAGAGCTTTGACATTTGACATTTACAACAAGCAAATTGAAGATATTAATGACTTAATAAGGACAAGCACCGATGAAGAAACAATAGAAGCATTTACTCAAATACAGAATGAGTACAAAAGGGCACTTGTCGATGCTGCCAATAAAATCAATAAGCGTAAATAGTTAAACCTGAATGAAGAAGATGTATCTCAAAATTATACATCTTCTTCATCTTCAATATCATCATCACGATACAACTCTATCAGTAGAAACATTCTTCTCGTCGGTTCATAGGCATCCATATTTGTCTGATTGATAAAACCATTACTTTGATAGAATTTGTTAGTACGCGAATTATTCAATGAGTCCACTGTAATAAACTGGCACCCAGAAACGTCGTAAGAGATAAATGTGGCTAATACGAAATCCAAGACTTTTCTTCCGATTCCTCTTGACTGCATGTCTTTTCTCACCGCCAAATGACCGATATTTACTGCAGGAAAGGATGTTTGCTTCTGGAAAATCGGAACATACTCTTCTGCCACCTTGCCAGAAGATTGTTCTATGAAATCCGTTCTATCATTCGAATTACCAAGTACTACAGCATCATTCGCCAAAGTAAATACTGCAACCATTTCACCATTGGCGACATCCCTTACACAATAAGATGCCAAGTAATGATATCTTGAACAAATCAAAATCTCATTGCGAACGAAGTTGTCCAACTCATCCACGCCACAAGAAAAAGAGGACAACTCATCAGAGTTCTCCTCTCTTAGTCTCTCTATGGATATTTCAATTTCCGAGTATTGGATTCTTTCCTCCATTGTTACGGATAATTCTATCATAAACGATTTTTATTCTCGCCCGTCTACACTTAACTTTAGACATTTGCTCCGGTGAGATATCTTTAGATACACACCTCGCAAAGTTTTCTCTAAACGCCCTGACCTCATCAGGAGTCATTTTTGGATTTGGCACTGCATGTATCATATTTCTAATGTTTAATGTTTTATCACTGCAAAGGTACGAAATATAAATAAAACCACAACAATTATTGTATTCAACTTTGTCATTTTTCACATCAAATTTTGCTCTTACTGTATTATCCGTAAATAGTTAAACTTGGTATGACTGCTTGGAGTGGTACTTTTGTCATAAAGTACGCTTCGAGCGGTCATTAAAACTACGAGATATGACAGTAAAAGGAAAATTGTTGCCAATGAGCCGTATCGCTCCGAAAAAGGAGCAGCCGGAAATAGATTCCGTTGTTGCCGCAAAGCAATTCGGCAGTCGCCGTGCTTTCGACATTCTTATGGAAGCTCAATATTATTGGAACCAGATGGATCAGTTCCGCAAGGACAGGGAGCGCAACAAGCGTTACACCTATGGCTACCAATGGGACGACATGATATGTGTGGACGGAAAAGCCATGACGGAGGAGGAGTATATCAAAATGCAGGGGAATGTCCCTCTGAAAAACAACCTTATACGCCGTCTTGTGCGCAATGTGCTTGGCGTGTACCGCAGTCAGAGCAAAGAGCCTACCTGTACCGCACGAGACAGGGATGAACAGAAACTCGGAGAGACGATGAGTACAATACTCCAATGTAACATGCAGCTAAACCGCATGAATGAGGTTAATGCCAGGACAATGGAAGAGTTTCTTATAAGCGGATTCATTGTCCATAGAAAGAGCTTCGGTTGGCGCAACAACAAGGAAGATTGTTGGACGGACTATGTTCAGCCCAACAATTTCTTTATTGACAATAATATGCGAGATTTCCGAGGTTGGGATGTTTCAGTATTGGGAGAGATACACGATATTTCCTTTGGACAACTATGCGAGCAGTTTGCCTCCTCCCCTGCCGAATACCAACGGTTACGGGACATCTACAAGTGGGCAGCCCGAAAGGACTTCATCGCCAGCTATGCGGAGAAATTCGGCTACAGCCGATTGGAAAATTATGACTTTCTACTCACCAACGAGCCGGGGCGGTGCCGGGTCATTGAAGTATGGAAGAAAGAACAGAAGCCGAGATACCGCTGCCATGATTACCAGAACGGAGATGTATTCAAAATAGACATAGAGGACTATTCAAGCGTGGTAGAAGCCGAAAACAAAGAGCGTTTGAGAATGGCCAAGGAAGTCGGGATGCCGGAGGAGGAAGTTCCATTGATTGAAGCGACATGGTTTGTCGATGACTATTGGTATTTCTATTATCTCACACCTTTCGGAGACATTCTGAGAGAGGGAGAAACTCCATACGAGCATAAGAGCCATCCTTATGTATTCAAAGCCTATCCGTTCATTGACGGTGAGATACATTCTTTTGTGGCTGATGTTATAGACCAACAGAGGTACACCAACCGTCTGATCACACTTTATGATTGGATTATGAGAGCCTCGGCCAAAGGTGTATTGCTTATGCCTAAAGATTGTCTGCCGGACGGTGTAAGCATTGATGATATTGCTGAAAGTTGGGCTGAGTTCAACGGTGTTATTGTTTATCAGCCGAGCAAAAGCGGTCAAGTACCTCAACAGGTTGCCAATAACTCAACGAATATCGGCATTACTGAATTGCTGAACCTGCAACTGAAATTCTTCGAGGACATCAGCGGTGTGAACGGTGCTTTGCAAGGTAAGCCCGGCTTTTCCGGACAGAGTGCGTCCATGTACAATCAGCAAGTTCAGAACTCCACCATGTCGCTGCTTGACATGCTTGAATGCTTCAGCTTCTTCATTATAGACGGTGCATATAAGGATGTCAAGAATATGCAGCAGTTCTACGACAGCAAACGGGTATTCAATATTGCAGGAAAAAGCGGTGCACAGATTGAGTATGACCCGAAAAAGATACGGGATGTTGAGTTTGATCTGTCAATCACAGAAAGCACTACAACTCCTGCATACCGTCAGTTGGCTAACGATATGCTCATGCAGTTGTGGCAAGCCA
Organism: uncultured Butyricimonas sp.; assembly: GCA_944320555.1. Lineage (GTDB taxonomy): Bacteria > Bacteroidota > Bacteroidia > Bacteroidales > Marinifilaceae > CALUMT01. The sequence continues at coordinate 97,904 of CALUHX010000001.1, forward strand.
ATGCCATATCTGTTGAACAATTATTGGAACATGGAGACTTCCCGTTTGCCGATGAATTGCTCCAAAGCATCAAATCGCAGAAAGAACAGTTGGCGCAGGGCAATGTGCCGGACGGACTTTCGCCGCAGCTTGCGCAGCAAGTTCAACAGGGTGCAAACATGCAAGCCGTTAATCAACTCCACAACGCAATGAGAGCCGCATAACGAAATAAAATAAGCATCATGGAGAAAAAGACTATTTGTATTGATTTTGACGGTGTCATCCATGACTACAGCAATGGGTGGCAGGGTGAAGATGTATTCGGGCAGATGATTCCGAATGCCGATACAGGCACATCTGTCTTGAAGCAGAAAGGATGGACGGTAATCATCTTCACAACAAGAAAGAAAACTGATGAACTTGAAAAGTGGCTGAAAGAACACAATATCGCCTATGACTACATCAATGAAAATCCGGGTCAGCCGGACGGCACGAGCGGTAAAATCATGGCCGATGTCTATCTTGATGACAGGGGTATTTGTTTCAGAGGTCGTTGGGATTCATGGCTCGTCAGAGAAATTCTTGATTTTGAGCCTTGGCAGGAACAGCAGAAAAAGGAGATTGAACAATTGGCTGCTTTCAATGACACGGGAAACAGCATTTGGGAGCGAGGATGCGAGCGAAGGATCAAAGCAGATCTATAAAATAATGCCCTGTGTCGTGAACGATGAGAAGTTTTTCTATGATTTACTTGGAGAGATGGGAGGTGTATCTTATTTTTGTCATGTCAAATAAAAAGTAACTAATATGAATATCTTCTTACAGCATAATACGTGAGGCTAATTAAGCTTTTATTTATGCTGTCGATGTGCTATGCTAAGGAATTTACTCGTTAATTTAAAATATCATGGAAAAAGTAAAGTTCCAACAAGTTAATTTGAAAGATCCGTTCTTCACAAGTCTGAAAGAAGACTATGAAGGATTTGAAGACTGGTTCCAACGCAAGAGTGGCAGCGAAGCCTATATCCAAAAGAAGAGTAATGGCGAACTAGAGGCTTTCCTTTATCTTAAAATTGAAGAAGATGCCGTTACGGACATCGAACCAAATCTTCCAGCGGACAAGCACTTGAAAGTGGGAACATTCAAGATTGACGCCCATAATACAAAGTTGGGTGAATATTTCATCCAGATGATTGTACGCGTGGCCATCTACGAACAAGCGAGGGATATTTATGCCACAATATTCGAGAAGCACGAAGGGCTGGTAAACCTGCTCAAAAAATACGGGTTTGAACGATGGGGTGTCAAAGGGTGTTCCCAAAATCCGGAAAGCGTATATGTCAAATCGATGACTTCTGTCGGCGATGATTTATGCAAAAATTTCCCTTTCGTGCACACCCATGACAAGAATAAATATATTCTATCCATCTATCCCCAATATCATACCTCTCTATTCCCCGATTCCATTCTGTATACGGAGCGACGGAATAGGGATGCACTGATAAAAGATGTATCCCACACCAATAGCATCCATAAAGTTTACCTGTGCAAGATGGATGGCGTTGAGCAGTTGATTCCTGGGGATATTCTTGTCATTTATCGAACAAAAGAGGCTAATAAATCAGCATTTTTCAGTAGTGTTGCCACCTCGGTCTGCGTGGTGGAAGAAATAAAAAAGCCTAGTAATTTCAATAATTTAAACGAATTCATCCAATATACAAATGCTTATAGTATTTTCGAGACAAAAACATTAAGAAATTATTATTACAACCCAAAAACTGTCGTTATAAAAATGACCTATAATGCAGCTTTCAATCACCGTCTTAACCGTCAGGAACTGATTAATGAGGTGGGATTAGATGCGGATCAGTATTGGGGATTTTTCCAGCTGACAGATGGGCAATTTAATGATATAATAATAAGAGGACAAATAGATGAAAGTATTATTGTCAATTAAGCCGGAATTCGTCCACGAGATATTTCAAGGACGGAAGAAATATGAATACAGAAAAAGTCTATTTGCCAGACACGTCACCAAGGTTTTGGTTTACTCTACGAAACCTGAAGGGATGATTGTCGGCGAATTTACCATAAAGGCAGTACTTCAATATCCGCCCAAAGTGCTATGGGAGAAGACTCATAATGATTCGGGCATATCCAAGCAATACTTTGACGAGTATTTTGAAGGACGTGACAAAGGGTATGCCTTGCAAATAGAAAATCCCATTTTATATCAGGAACCAGTGAATCCATTTGAGATATTCAATTCTTTCGTCGCTCCACAGTCATTTCGATATATTAGAGAAAAGGAATTGCAACAGTATTTTGATTTTGTGAAATCATGAAAGGAAATATCATATTTATAGGTGGCATTCATGGCGTCGGCAAAGGCACGTTATGTAAGAATGTCGCATCTGAGCTCAACATTACCCATATTACTGCCAGTGAAGTCCTTAAATGGGATGAGTTCACGAGCGATTCAGCAAATAAATATGTGACAGATATTCAAGCCACACAAGAACGTCTACTTTGCAACTTGGAAAAGATTGTCCAACCAGAACAAACCTATCTATTGGACGGACATTTCTGTTTATTTAATAATGAAGGGAAAATAGATAAAGTCCCTGACAAAACATTTATCAGAATCAATCCAGTAAAACTTGTCCTTATTACTGAAAATCCTGAAGTCATTTGCAGCCGTTTGTTTCAAAGAGATGGGATAGAGTATAATATACGCCTTCTTGAACAAATGCAGGAATTTGAAAAAGCGCATGCGTTATATATATCTAACTTACTAAATATAGAAATATTTGAAATGCAATCAGAGGCTTATGCCACATTAAAAGAAATCGTAAATTGTCAAAGAACAAAATCTTATAATAATTAAAAGAAGGAGGGAAAAGCAAACCGATTGATACTTTGCATTTTACCCCCCCTATTTTCTTTAGTTTTCGTTGAAAAATTATAATGAATATCTGAATACAGACAAATCTGAATACTCCTTCTGCTTTAGGACAGTTGCAACTTTTTCTATTTCCTTAATGCACATGACTTTTAATCATCGAATATTCTATAGTGTCATTGGTTAATGTGGCTATGCCGTCAATGTTCCCGTATTTCCCCATGTCTCTTTCTCATTGAATTAAGCCATTTGAAATACTGTTTCCGCTTCATGCTGACAATCTCTCCCGGCAATACTCCCTCTCCGTTACGGTACGGAGTACAGTAGAAACATTCCATTTCGAGATTGGCAACCGTGGCTTCATGTGCAATGTAGCCTTTCTGTTTCAATTTACGGAAATTGCTTCTGTCCATAATGACAAGCTGCCCACTTGTGCCGGTTGTCGGCATTACATAATACCGTTCTCCCGTTTCCTCGTGTGCTTTGTCTGCCTGCCGTACAGCCTCTGTTAGACGAAGAGAGGCTCTGAATTTTCTGAAAATGTTCATACTCTTTATTATTAAATAGTTAAACTTATATTGTCGCTGCCGAGACAGCTCTTTTCCTCTTTGGCTTATAGCTCGTTATCCGGGACACGAATTTCGGCACATCCATTTCAAAGAAACAGATATGAAGTCCTATCGCCCTTGTCATAAGCAAGTCATCATGTTTTCCTACTATCGCCCCGAATGCCCCGTTTGGCTTCTTCTCATAGCACAAGTATTCATCCAGACAACGACCGTCACGTTCCGTATAGAGACCTTCCCGGACAACCTTTATAAGAGTTGATATAATCATCGGCTTTGTCGCCACATTGGTATGGAAACCGTATTTCTTCGGTAATCCCTCCCTAATATCTTCCTCTGACTGTTTCCGGGCATACAGGTTCGGATAGACATCCTTTATCTGATTGAGGATGAATTGCGACTGATCCCCGTCCACCTGTCTTTCCTTATCGTGCGTTTCAAGGGTATTGCTCTCAATGACAAGCAGCGAATTGTCATAGAATGCCGCTATCTGTGCCGCTTTCCATGCAAGTTGGTCAATGTCGATATGCCCGTACCACTGCGCCACGACAACCGGTTTACCTCCGTCCGCTTGAAACAGGCGGTCGAATACTACGATGACCGAGAAATCCGCTTTGTTGGAGCGTCCGCCAATATCCACCACTGTAAGATAGCGGTCTGTCACAGCTTCATTTTCATCAATCTCCGGCAATTCCCATATATGCAGAAGTCCTTGGCTGTCCTCCCTAAATCGGAGGTTTTTCAATGCGTTCTTGCCCTCGTCCTCATCAGCATATACTTCTCCAATATACTTTGGCACACGGCAAGACGGGCGCAGTTTCTCAACCTTGTAGCGGTCAAACACACGAGCCCCGGAATGTACGAAAGCCTCGATGTCGTCTGACGGGTATTCCGCCGCCATCATGCCATGTTCCGTATATTTCGCCCTTTCTTGAACATACCAATTGATAGCTTCAAGTGTCGCCCCTTTCTCCCATAGCCACCACAAGTATCTGCCGGACTCCTCTCTTGATGATGATACATTCCCGTTATCCTTGTTTTTGTAAAGCCATGCGGCAAACTCCTCCGGATTGGAAATGGAGATTGAGTACTGCTCTATGTCAAACCACGAGACGAACATCGCCTCGAACTGCGATACGCCTTTCTTCGCATCGTCATATTCCTTCTGGAAGAAATTGCCTGTTCCGTTTGCCGTGCTCTCATACACGATCATAGTATATGGGCGATACAACACTCCGGAGCAAGCGGAACGCACAATGTCCTCCGGCTTCTTGCCGTCCGTCACTTTCCACAGCCCGACCTCGGACAGATGCACGAGATTATAGTCACCGCCACGGCAACTGTCCGGACGCTCCGCTGTGCCAATCTTTATCTTGCAGTTTCGCTGCGGTACTCTGTGAATACTTCCCGACTTACCAACGCCCACCAATTTAGGCTCATTCTCGCTGTAATTTTCGCTGATTTTGTGCAGCATTTCGACAGGATAACTGTTAATCATTCTGTCGAACATATCCTTGATTTCGTCAGAGCCTGCGCCTTGGTGTGCAATGATAAGAGAGTTCAGACCGACTTTATGAACCAACTGCAACCACGCCATATATATCTGCGAAGTTGTCGAGCCTCCCCACTGCCTTGCTTTAAGCAGCACAATTCGTATAGGCTTCCCTGCTTTGCGCAGTCTCTCCAACCTTTCCACGAATCTGCGTTGCGGACGGGTCAGACGGAACAGTACATCCTCCCCTCCGCCTTTGTTCTTGATATAGACAAACATCGCCGCCCAGAAAGGAAAGTCATAACGGATGCGCAAGCGGACGAATTGCTGAATGACTTTCTGCCTGTCAAACTCGTAATCCTCCTCTTTTGAACCCATTGCTTGCAGAAACGCATCAAGTGAGCCGTGTTTTATGAGTCTCTTGACAAGTGGAATGTTCAGCATCTCCACAGGCAAAAACTGTGTATGGAGAGGAAATCCGTCAACGACGACTGCCTTTCTCTCTCCAACAGAGCCTTTGCCCGTAATGGGATTGAACGGCGCATAAATCTCTTTATTGCGCCGTTCGTTCTCCCTTAATATTTCCCCTATGACACTACTGTTTTCCATTGCCATTAATTTTAATGGGTTTGTTCAGCAGTGCTATTGTCAATCCGGCAAGATAGCAATACAGATGCAGCCATGCATTTGTGTTAGGGAAAAGGAAACCAACGGCAAGGTAGAACATCATCCACATCTGGTAATACCACTTCCGCAGTACCTCGAAAGAGAGTGTTCCGAACAGCACGAATACGACACCGGACAGTCCTACTGTCGGAGTTATAAATCCCCCGACAACACGGCTGATTATTCCAACAGGCACGGTTGCGGCTATGGCAAAGGAAAGCAATAACCGCCACATCTTTATGTCGTATATGAATACTATTGAGACAAGACACCATGCATTCAGTGCGGCATGGAGGAGATTCGCATGGAAGAATGAATACAGCAATCTTCCCCACCAGCCGCAACCTGCATATATGCCCACGGTCTGCCAATCTTTAATTCCGGAGAATGACAGGCATACAACAGCCACTCCTATTACAAGAGCCGTAATCTTTTCCACTTTTCTTTTATCCATCTTTTCCTCGCTTTGCACACCATCATCTTTGCACTCCCCGGTGTTAAATAAAACTTCGGTGCAGGCTGCACGACCACCATTGCGCATAGTTCAGAGATACTTTTTTCCGGATATTCCTTGCCCAACGCCATTACACGGTTGTATATCTCCAAGTACATTTCCCTTTTCTGCGGCCACATACTTTCCAATTTCGCTTCACCTCTGATAATGGCGGAGACAACAAGAGCGGCTCTGATGTCGCTTACCCAGAAACGCCGGGACGGCATGTTCACAATATTGTTGTACACATCCGGCATACGGATATAGTCACACGATGAAATGTATTCATCGTATGCCCTCATGAGGTCGTTAATTCGCTCCTCCGAGTATTCCATTGTTGCCCCTTTGTGTTTCATATTGCTGTCTTATCCGTGTTCCAAAGTTACCGATAAATGCGTAAAAAGATAAACATGACATACGAATGCAGCCTGTTAATTTTGCTACACAGATACATTCAAAACTTTAATTACTACAGATTATGGCTGAAAAGACGGAAGTTAAAAGCAACCGGGACAAATATGCGGAACGGTTGAAATCAAGGTATCCAGACAGGGAATTTGCCGATGACGAGGCTATATTCGGTCAAATCAATGACGATTACGATAATTACGACAAGGAACTGTCCACTTACAGAGAGAGGGAAAAGGCTCTTTCTGACCTTTTCGCAAGTAATCCTCGCAGTGCCGCATTCCTTACAGACTGGCGTAATGGAGAGGATCCCATTGTCGGTCTTGTACGGAAATTCGGAGATGATTTCAAAGCCGCACTTGATGACCCGGAGAAGCAGGAAGCCCTTGCTGCTGCAAACAAGGAATACGCCGAGCGTATTGCGAAAGAGGGAGAATACGAGGAGCAATACCAAAACAACATCACGGAGACCTACAATACAATCGAGCAGGTTCAGAAAGAGGACGGACTTTCAGACGATGATATAGACCAGGCAATGGAATTCCTCATCGGGATTATGAAAGACGGTCTGCTTGGCAAGTTCTCAAGCGACAGTATCAGAATGGCGGTAAAGGCCATCAGACATGACAGCGATGTGGAAGCCGCAAACCATGAGGGCGAGATTAAAGGCCGCAACAGCAAGATTCAAGAACGGCTTCGCAAGGGAGAAAGGAGTGACGGCACGGCAAATCTTGCTGGGAAGAACGGAGGCGGCAACGGCGGCACTCGTCCGGAGCCTGATCTTGGTGCTATTGACCGTAACTATGGTTCAAAGAACATCTGGGAGCGTGGCGGTGAGAAACGCAAACCAATTAGGTAGAGAGATTCACAATTCAAAACTCAATTATTAATTAAAATTTTCATGACAATGAAGAAAGTAACAAGTTCTCTAAGTCGCATTCTGCTGATGGTATTGGCATTTGTGACAGGCGCATCGAGCGGTGTTATGATGGCTGATGCCAGCAACCTTCCCGATGCAGGTAAAACGGAATCCGGTGCTGACGGTACGGGAGGCACAGGCGGTATTGCAACTGAAACTCACGGACGAGAGGCAGGAGACCCGGACTTCTATCTGAGCGATGTGGACAAGCGCATCGTGAAGATACGCCCAATGGCTACGCCTATCGACCAGATCAGCCGCTATGCGAAATCAAGCAGCTGCAATTCGTTCGAGGTAAAGTATTACAGTGTCGGCACACGAGAAATCAAGTGCAGCACAAACAAGAAAGTGGAAGCCATGGCAAGCGGAGCAAGTGTTTCCCTGCCTGTGGACGACTTGAACATGTTTACCCTCGACGATACTATCCGCGTTCTCGGTGTTAAGGCCGTAACCAAGCCGGACGGCACTGCTTACACGGAAGAGGACAGCAATGTTCCCGACCTTGTGCTTTGCGTGTGCGGTAAGGACAGCTCAACAAATCTTCCAACCGTCTATGCGGTGAACGGAAAGATGGATTCCTCGACCAAGCAGCCTATCCTTGTGCCAGAAATTCCTTCCGGAACAACTCTCGTGCGTATGGGCAAGGCTTGCGGCGAGCTTGATGTTCAGACCGGACGCTTCAACAACATCCCGATGCCGGAGGTTCAGTACTGCCAGAACTTCATGATACAGGTAGAGCAGTCCACCTTCGATAAAATTGCGGCAAAGGAAGTCAATTGGAACTTCTCCGACATTGAGGAGGACGGCATCTATGACATGCGCCTCGCAATGGAAAACACCTATCTGTTCGGTGTGAAGAATGTTATCAAGCACATTGCGAAAGACGGCATGATGACTTGGTTCACCGGAGGTATCTGGTGGATGGCCGGAAAGGACATTGAGGTCGGCGAATGGGATGCAGACAAACAGTGCGCCGTCATTACGGATGAGAACCTTGTCGATATTACCAAAGACCTCTTTGTCGGCACAGGCATTGGCAACAAGCGCAAGATTCTGTTCTGCGGCAGTGACATGCTGTCCGCTTTCTCCAAGATTAAGAGTGAGAAATTCAGACTGAAAGACACTGTGGAAGTGTGGAACTTGAAGTTCAAGAGTTGGGATACGGATTTCGGCGAAGTCCTCACGATTCATCACGAGCTGTTCGATGTGAACGGCATGAGTGACTGCGGTTTCGCAATGGATCCCGAATATCTCTCCAAGAAAACCCATGTTTCGTGGGCTCGCAATGTCCTTGACTTGAAGAAAGCCGGTATCCGCAATACAGATGCAGTGGTTATTCAGGAGGTAAGCTGCCTGTATCTGCGATATGCCAAAGCACATGCCCGTATGAAGCTGGCACAAGCTCCAGCCTCTACCGGTGGCGGCGGAGAAGAAGAAGAACTCGGTCAGTAGTAATCATTCAACAAGTGAGGGGGATGGGATAAAATCCCGTCCCTTTTGGATATAACGAATAAATAAACAGATTATGATAAAGACTTATAAGGCAAACACCAATATCAGTATCAATGTGGTACTCCCAAGCAGTAAGAAAAATCTGCATATCGCATTCGTTCCGATGTCAGACGGGAGCAGTGTGTTCTCCACAGACAATGAAGAAATCCAGAAGGGAATAGAGAACCATTACAAGTTCGGCTCGCTTTTCAGATTCATAGAGACAAAGAATCGTGATAAAGCCCGCCATTCCCCAAATGTCACTTTCGTAAATGGCATGTCACCCTCCGAGGAAACCAATGCGACAGAAGCAGCCCTAACGGAAAAAGAGAGGGACACCGCAGTCCACAAAGTGGTCGTAACAGACCTTGCAAGCGCAAAAGATTATCTCGCCGACAAATTCGGCATTTCCCGGACTTCTTTACGCAGTTCGAAAGCCATAATAGAGCAAGCGGCAGCTCACGGAATCGAGTTTGAGGGTATTTAATTAGCATGTGATGATTGTACAAGCAGAAAAAATGATCAAGGACGTCCGTGTCGCAATGGATATGAACTACGACAGCACACGCTTGCTGGAGGAGAACGACATTGACACGCTCAGTCTAAATGACATTATCTATGCTAAGCTCACTGATGCAGTGCGAATTGTCAGCATGGAAGCCCCATTACATCTGCTTGAACAAGGACATCAGTTCGGCAGAAAGAATATCTTCTGGAAAGAGAACGGCAAGGGCTGGATTATTCTTCCCGATGACTTCATGCGACTTGTCATTTTCAAGATGAGCGATTGGAACCACCCAGTGAACGAAGTTATCAACGAAGACAACCCGTTATATTTACGTCAGTTCTCCAAGTGGAAAGGCATTTGCGGGAATCCAGAAAAACCTGTCGTGGCAATTGTCAACAGAGCAGAGGGGAAAGTACTTGAATTTTATTCCTGCAAGGACAATACGGCAAGCGTTGAACAAGCCATGTACATTCCTTTCCCACATATAGACGATTACGGCGGCATTGACGTGAGCGAGCGTTGCTACAAAGCAGCAGTGTACCGTGCCGCCTCGCTTGCATTGGCAAGCCTCAATGACCAGCAAACAACAACCATGCTTGAACTCAGTAAATCGTTATTAACATGAGCACAGACAACAATAAATCCGTACAAGGAGATCTTGCCGTGAGCCGGGACACTACAGTGGGCGGGGATCTTCAGACACGGGGTAACGCAACCGTTGACCATGACCTCCGTGTCAAAGGCCGCCTGTATATAGACAGCGGCAATGTGGACGATTCTTATAAAGGGCTTTTCACCAGCGTTGCCAAATTGCAGGAGAGATATCCCAATCCCCGTCCAGGCTGGAACGCCTTGGTGGGAACTTCGCTACCAGCCGCAGTCTATGTGGAAGAAGGAGGCAAATGGGTGGCAACAGGCGAAAGCGCCGGAGAGCCGGAAGCCAATTTGAACGAATATCTCCAATCAACAGAAATTACCGATATTACAACCATATTAGATTAAAAACATGGGCAAGATTCATAAATTGACAAAAGAGAAACAGACCATATATCCAGCCACCATAACTGATGCGGTCGTTCATCCCGATCTGAAAGTCTCGACCTCCAAACTCATCGAGGAAATCAATGTCAGCAAACTGTTCCCAACCGGAGGAATTGACGGGAGCAATAAATACACCCTTGAAACCGCAATAGCCAAGATTCCGAAATCACTCCAAACCGTCGGGATAAAATGTTCGTTTTTGGGCGAGGACGGTACGCTGGAGGTCTGGGAATTTCAAGGCGGAACGTTCACCTTAACAAAAAATTGGTGGAAACAAATAGCCAATCCAGACTTAATCAATAGGGGAATATTCATGCCCGATAGCTCTCTTGTCAACTTGAACAATGGGGTGATACTTGATTTCAAGATAGTCACAGGGATTGACGAGACAAAGGAATATTACATCGCATATATCCGACCTAAAAATCCGTTGATTCAGATACAAGACGAAACCGAGGCGGTCGTTGCCCAATATTACCCCAACACCCAGGATACGACCGCCACCGGAATAGAAACATTCACATTGTCTGCTGGAGGAAAAACGGAACGATTCCAAATAACCGTCAATTGGGATGCCGTTGGGGACAAGATCTCGTTCGGGAAATCTTTACACATAAACAAGAAAAACGTAATTCCGAAAGAAGAAAAGAATTTGGATTTAATCAATAGGGGCATATTCATGCCCGACAGCAACCTTTATGACTTGCCCGCTGGCGCAGTGTTAAATTTTGGAGTAGTATCTGGAATCAAGGAAGAGAAGGAGTATTACCTGAGTTATGTATACGCCAAGACAGGATTGGTTCAAATTGTGGACCAAGACGGCAATATTGTGTCCCAATATTATAACAATGGGCAGAAAAGTGGAATAGAACAGATAACCGTCGGCACATTTAACTCTACGGGAGGCAATACCGAAGTGTTCCGTATTTTTGTGAATTGGGACGCAGCCGGTGATTTCAGGGATTCTAGTAGACTTTTACATATTAATAAGAAAAACTATTTTGTATATATTGATGAAATTGCCGAGAATGTTGCCATTTTGGAGGACGAAGTCGAAGATGTGAAAGAAACCACATTGAATAAGGAGGAATTTCAAGAAACCCTTGTGGTCAATGACAAATTTAACGGGATGCAGACATGGGGGCTCGACCACAGCAAGAGGGAGCTGTTTATTGGTAAAATATTGGCGATGTGGGGAGACGAACTGCCGGAAGAACCGATATACATTGCCCATATACAGAATAAGATTGCCGAACATGGTGTTCTTATACAAATAGCCACTACGACAAATGCCGAAGACGGAACGGTAATATCCCAATATGACATCGCATCTCCAAGCGAGGTCAAGACGGGAATAGAGGACATTGTTTTAACCAAAGTGGGAACTAATGGAAAGGAGTTCCACATGACGGTTGATTGGGATAACATATCTGATGACATCAGACCGGATTACATACAGGTCATATCCTTGCCTAAAACGAAAAGTAAGGGGAGCGTTGAATCAAGACTTGACGATGCTGAATCAAGGCTTGACGATGTATTCGAACCGCTTTTTTATGATACGGAATCACCAGATTTGACCTACGTGCAAAACGGAGTGATATTGGACGTCTGGAATGTCAATTGTCCTTCGAATGTCCCTCTTTATTTGGGATATTTGAGAAATAACGATTCACCTATTGTTCAATTTTGGTCTGTTCAAGGGGACCATACTAAAATATTGGCTCAATATTATAAGGCTAATACTCAGCCTCAAACAGGTATCCAAGATGTTGAGGTAACCGGATTGTCGGATACCCCATTGAAGGGTTGTTCTTTTATAATGAGGATAAACTGGGATTTAATCGGGGCGTCCTTGATAAAAACAGACCTCGTGATGAACACGAGCATTTTGCGGAAGTCGCCTAATAGCAACGCATTCGGGCGTATTCATGAATTAGAGGAGTCCTCTGCTCCCAAATATTTGCAGAATGAATTGTATTTGAACGTGTTTGGAGATGTAATCCCGGAATCTTTCAAAAAGAAATGGTTTAACGCCGAGAAAGATTTGGAGATTCTTTTACTTGGCGACTCTCTTGTGGGACTTGAAAACTCATCAGGAGAAATACCGGAATCGGAGGCTATGTTCCTACCTCCTTCCATGAATTATTACCATTGGACATGGGGATTATGGCAGAGGATTGTGAAAAACAAGCCTGTTTACGACAGACTCGATGCGGTTAGAAACGAAACGCCTTCTTTTACCCAAACAGGTGATTTCGAGTTTGTGGGCACTGCTGGAGACGGTGACAAGTTCAATGAACCGAGTACATTCGGGGAATGGAGCGTGGCCGTAAAAACCTTTCAATGCAACGCCGCCAATGCTTCGGTGCAATTTTCGTGGGATTTGGATTCTTACGAGAAATTGAACATCATCCACAGCCTTAATCCGGACGGAGCTCCTTGTAAAATTACGGTGAGCGGAGGTGACGGGAAAATTGAAGTGTCGATAGACAAATCTTCGTGGGTTGAGGCGAACAATTTTGCGGTTGACCAGAATAGCAACCCCGACAATTTGGACGCCACTCAATGTTCCCAACAAGGTCACACTTTACACCAGCGTCATAGACGGATATGGATGAGAAGAAAGGAAGGGGCCGTCGGAATTCAAACGATCACTTTCGCCCGCACGGATTCGGACATTTCCAAATATATGTACTTTTGGGGAACAGAGCGTTGGAATCAAGCCACGGTGATTATACAAAACATCGGACGTGGCGGTCGGACAACTGCTTTGTTGAACCAAAACATATCCGATGTCGTGGACAGGAATCCCGATTTGGTCATTCATTCCCTGTCGTTGGCAAATGAACAAAACATCGTGATAGGAACCCCAGAAGATGAGAGTTACAGTTTGATGCGTGATTATAATGACTTCTTTTTTGGGGGAAATGAAACAAGACCTGAATATATTAAACCACGTTCTATGCTTACGAAATCGGACAATTATACTAAATGGGCGTATTTGGTTGTGATTCCTCATGGAAGAGGAACTTATTTTGACGGAAACACGCTAAAAAACGAATCGACAGATTTGACGATATTTCCTTATTACAAGTACCGTAAGATGGGAGAATATATAAGGGAAAACGGGGAAGCGTATGACGGATTGTCCATAATAAACCTGTTTGACCAGTTGATACATGAGGGGATGTATAGAGGCATGACAATGGAGGACACATTTTCAGGAACTTCTCAGAATCCGGATTCCTTTACGAGCGATAGCGTCCACCTCAACAGATTGGGTTCTTTGATGTGGACGAAATATTTATCTCCTTTGTTTGATAAAATATGAGAGAAACAAAAAATAACTAATAGGCAGATAAAACATTTGCCTATTAGTTATTTTCTATTTGATTGTCAAGAACGACAATGACCTTTCATTGCCTTATCCTGTATGAGTATTCATATCATTCCACATAATCAATCCGTACCACACATTCTCCTTTTATGCTTTTCAGTCCACTAATATCCGTAGTTTTGCGATAATATTTATTGTATTGAGTATGATTATATACCACTAATTGATTTTTATCATCATCATCCCCAAATATTATCTTGGATGATATTCTCAAGACGATGTTATTCCCTTTATAGTAAATGGTTCGATCCCCATAAGATAGGAATTGCTGAACTTGGGTTGGAGTACCAGTTCCCATATTTGTTAATTCGAAAGATTCGCCCATAGCTTGCTCGGAAACATATCTGTCAACACACACAATCCCAAAATATGCGTAAAAGGGTATTTGTTCCACAAAATCGATTCTGTTTATTGTCCTATACCCCCCCGTGGTTATCTCGGTTTCTTTCATATGCCAAGCAATTTGTCGCCCTACGTTTGTTGGAGAATCATCCTGATTAGCGGATTCATACAATGCGGATTTTTGTTTGTAAAAGAAATTCCGACACTCTGTTAAAGGTAAATCCTGTTTGCTCAATTCAAGAATAGTATGATCTGCAAAAAATTCCACGAATCCCCCCTCTAAATCCAAACTTTCATCCCCATGGTATCCTCCCGTAAAATCTTTTTTCACGGGATTAGTCTGGCGCAAAACAAATTCGCTTTCCCCATCAGTAAGTATCCTATTTTCGCTCCTTATCATTGTAGTACCATCATATGAGTATATTTCGGCTTTGACAATTCTCCAGCATTTTGATATGCCCATGGGAGATGAATTGTGCATCGTCCATAATCCAATCATATATCCCACATACATGTCTTCATTTATCTGAACATAGATTATCAGATGACTTTCCACATCCCAATTTGCTGATTCAGCGACGTATTGATAAAACATACGTTTTGTCGTGATGACCTGAGACAATGCTTGTACCTGACTATCTAAATCCGAAATCCGTTTTGTGACATCAGTCGTATTACTAATTGTTAATTCAACATCCGTGCCTTTAACCAGATTTACGTAATTACTAAACGTGTTTTCTGACAGATAGGATACATAAGCTATATCACACATACAAAAAGAGGTCATTCCACCCAAATTTGTCATTTTCATTGGGAGTGATGAATTTACAGAAGGCGAAGTGGCGGGGGCAAGCAATTCGCCATCCACATATAGATTATAAACAAATCCATTGGAATTATCAACACAAATGACTCTTAGGGTCTGCCATTCCCCTCTTTTGATTTTTTCGTTTGTATAAATATACCTCGCCGATTGCACGTTCACATAAATTGTATTGTCATTGTAATAACCGATATATGTATTGCTGAACCCCGGATTTGAACCAACAATAAGATTAAACGCCTGATTGTAGGTGTTGTTCTTGTATGTACGTTGTCTTATTTCAACAAAATCCCCAATCTCCTGTAAACAAATTGGTTTTGGCAACACAAACAAAGAAGTAGTTCCATTAAAGTGATTATATTGGATCGTCTGTCCTCCTTTTATACTCCCAAGTATGTCATTGATTGATTCTCCAATAGAATTGAAGTCTATGTTTTTCATATTATTATTAAGGATCCAATTTTCGATGCCTGGATTTCGACGAATATCGGATGCCAGCAAATTATTTATGACATATTTGCTGGCAGCATAATCTAGTCCTTTTTCTATTTGAGTCCAATCAAGTATGACATAACCTTTCAGGGTGTTGTCGCCATAAAGTGATATCACTTCTTCTGCTTCCGGATCCTCAACTGTATTCAAGTCACAAATTTGAGAAGAAGATGTTGTGTCATAAATAGCAAACCGCCAATTGTCACCAACTTCCTTGCTTCTATAAAAATGATTTATGATATATTTATGAGAAGAATCTATCCCTATTAAATACAATTCCACAACAGCTTTGTCGAGCGGAGGATTGAATACCCGAGTCAAAAATTTATTGTTATCAATTGAAATCCAGCTACCAACATCCCCCCAATATCCGCCTTGATATTCCCAGATTTCCAGCTCCCCGGCATCGTTTAAAAACGAACATTTTATCCCGACGGTTGACAAGTATCTAACGCAAATCCTTTACCGTCAGAAACTCGTGAATTGTACTAACATGGACGCCATAAAGTTTTGACAACTGCACTTTTGTTATTCCTGTGGACAGCATTGCCCTCAATTGCTCCTCTTTCCCATCCAAAATGCGTTTTCCTGAGCCTTTGGGACGACCGAGCCGTATTCCATCCGCTTTCTTCCGAGCCAAAGCCTCCTTTGTCCGTTGACTTATCAATTTCCGCTCTATTTCCGCTGAGATACCGAATGCAAAGGCAAGCACTTTGCTGGTTATATCATCTCCAAGACGGTAGTTATCCTTTATCGTCCAGACCTTAGCCCCTATCTCCATACAGTGGTTGAGTATGGACATTATCATAAAAAGTGACCTCCCCAAGCGGCTTATTTCCGAGCAGATAATAATATCGTCTTTCCTCACTCCTTTCAGCAGTTTGCCAAGCCTGCGTTTATCCACTTCCTTTGTCCCGCTTATGGTCTCGCTAATCCATTTGTCCACCTGTAAATCGTTCTCTTCACAAAACTTATTTATCTCGAAACGCTGGTTCTCGACCGTCTGACGATCTGTACTCACTCTAATATATCCGTAAATCATATCTACTTTGTTTTTGATATGCAAACATAGCAGGCATGACTTAGCTATTATGCTTTTCAAATATTGAATCAATGTTCCTATGTGTAATAAGATAAACCGGCTAACGACAACGCAGTTGGTACTTTTGTATGCGAACAAGTTTTACCAAGTATATCACTTTATAAAATCAACAACATGAAGAAATTAATTGAATGGTTCAAACAGAGTAACAGATGGAAGCATCTGCTTGGCGGTTTCATAATCGGAGCGTTTTCATTCTCCGACTACTGCGCCCTTTATGCTTCTGCGATTTCGGCTGCGAGCCTTGAATACAAGGACAAGGCGTATGGCGGCAAATGGGATTGGATAGACTTCGGACTCACCGTAGCCGGGGCATGTGTAGGACGGTTAATCTTCCGTTGGTGGCTATGAATGAGATACAGCAAACACTTGATGTGGCAAAAGGTATCAGCGAATACGGCATAATGATAATCATCTGTGCCGTATTCCTGGTACTCGCCTCGGCTCTGATGATCGCATGTTTCAAATGGTTCAAGTCTGTCATTGAGAATATCATGAATGATTACTCCGACAGGCTTGAACGCCTACAGGAGACAGCCAACAAAAGCACTGAGGCCATGGTGGATATTTCGGAGGGGCTGATTTCGGAAACACAGCTGCGCATAAAGACTATTTCCGGAGTGTTCTTTGATTTGGCGACTGAGAAAGTATGCCGGATTATAAAGAAGATAAGGGAAGAAAATCACATCGCAGACAAAGAATCCACCATAGAGAAGATACATACTTTGCTTCGCAATCTATATGAGGACAGGAACAGCCGCTTTGACAATTTCCACTACCGGGGCAAACGGCTTTCGGAGTACAGCAATCCGGAATGGATTGACTGGGTTGCAAAAGTTATCGAGGGAGAGATATACAACGAAGCCGGAGCTAACAACGGTCGGGCATATACCAATGTCAAAGCTGTGTACGACAACATCAAATTAGATTTTTATCACCGCATGACAAACCAATAATATGATTGTTCTTATAGACAACGGACACGGAAAAGATACAGCAGGGAAGCGGTCGCCGGACGGCAGACTTCTGGAGTACGCCTATGCAAGGGAAATTGCATTGAGGGTGGAGAAAGCACTTTGTGAAATGGGGTACGGTGGCACACGCATCGTCCCGGAAGAAAACGACATTCCCTTACCGGAGAGATGCAGCCGAGTAAACGACATTTGCAATAAATCCGGTACAGATAATGTCATTCTTATCTCCATTCACTGCAACGCAGCCGGAAACGGATTACAATGGATGAGTGCCAGAGGCTGGGAAGCATGGACAAGCGTAGGAGACACCAATGCGGACATGCTCGCCACTTGCCTTTATGATGCCGCCGAGAAAGCCGGCTTCAAAATGCGCAAGGACATGACGGACGGAGATCCGGACAAGGAGGGGCATCTGTACATCCTCAAACATACGCTTTGCCCGGCAGTACTGACCGAAAATTTATTCCAAGACAACAGGGAAGATGTAGAGTATCTGTTGAGCGAGGAGGGAAAGGAACAGATAACGAAACTGCATGTAGATGGTATAATCAAATATATCCGGGAGTATGTGGAAGCAGATTAAAAATATCATTGCTGTGCTGTTAGTGGCGGCATTCATCGCCTCTCTGTACCTCAATGTGCGTTTCTGCATGATGAGGCGGGAGGGCATTGCCGTCAGCGACACCACACGAGTGACGATATTCGACACTATTCCATATCCCATGCCTGTTCCTAAAGACAGTCTTGTTATCCGATACATTACGGAAAAGCTGCCGGTTAGCACGGAAACCGAGAATTTTAGCACGAAAAACAGCGATTTCAGTACAGGAAACGGCAACATTGCACAAGAAAATATTACGGGGAATGGCAACATTGCACAAGAAAATATTACGGGGAATGGCAACATTTCTTCGGAAAATATTCCAGACAGCGCAGAAGTTGAAATTCCCATCACGCAAAAAGTTTATGAGAACAGCCTGTACAGGGCGTACGTCAGCGGTTATCGTCCGAACCTTGACAGCCTGATTATCTTTCCCCAGCATGACATTACTACCGTAACAAACGGATACACCTACCCGAAATCCCGGCAGAAGCGTTGGGGTATTGGCATACATGTCGGCTACGGCATGACAATGAGCAGAACTCCGCAGTTCACGCCTTATATCGGTTTCGGCATTTCGTATAACTTAATCACATTCTGATCATGATAGAGGTAACATTGACAATAGACAAAGAAAGCGTGTATGAGGAGGTCGCACAGACCACATCATACACCGGAGCGAAAATGGATGATGAGGACGCATACGAGCGCATATTCACAACTGACGATGACAAGTCGATGCTTGAACGGTTCTGGAACGAAAGCAAGAATACAATCGCCAACAGTCTCAAACGGATTCTTCTCAATGAGCAGGAGACGGACGGCACATATTCGTTGCAGCTTGGTCTGTCGAGTTCATTTGACGAAGCCCTTACAGACAGTATGCGTAGGAGCCTGTTTTCCTTTTTCGTGATGAACATCACTGCGAAATGGTACACATTCACCAACAAGCAGGAAGCGACAGGATACGCATCAGAAGCCGCCACATACATTGACGACATCATGCGCAAGGCGTTTTTCAAGAAAAAACCGTCACGCCCGACATACAACTGATTGTTTAATATAAAAAATTTTCATCATGGCAGAAAGTAAAAAGACACTTACGGTGACCCAGCAGGTCAAAGAACTGATTTACGACATCCAGAACAAGGCTTATCTGACCGGGCAAGCCCGTGAAGCCGGAGGCATGGGATACCAGGCGGCATCCAACATGCAGGCAAGTGATGACGATGAAAACAGTTACCAGATACGCCGTTCACTTGCAAACGCTTTCTCGTCTCTGAAAAGTCTTCTCGGAGAATATCTCAACGAGGACAAGACGACAAGCGACAACCTCGTCAACAAGGAGATTGACAACGATGGGGAGCTTTCTCTTGAGTTCCTGCTTCCTTCAAACTACAATAACGCATCGGCAGACAGTCTCGGAAATGGCATCCATGCCTACCTCGTGGATATGGCATTGGGGGATTGGTTCACAATCACCAACAAGGAGGACGCACAGACCTACATCGCCCATTCCGCAGTGAGTCTGGAGACCGTAAAGAGAGCATTGTACAAACGCAGTCGCCCGGAAAGACCGACATACGAATAGCGATATGCAAAGCATAAAAACCGGTTATTGTTGTGGAGGTGGCCAGCCTCAGACAAAAACCGTATTGCTCACATTCAAAAGGTCGGAAGTGATATATGATGCGGAGAATTACTCGTTTGTTGAGGGCGACATCATGAAAACAGACGATGAACATGACCGTCATCAAGTGTTCGACATCGGTCAGAGCGGAAATATCGACCGTGTGACAAGGATATTGAACCTCGCCCACACAGAATGCGTGGAAATGCTATTCCCCTATACAAAAGAGGAAATACCGGACAACCAAGATGCCCTTGACGACATCCTTTCGGCACCGGAGGAATACAGCATTGTGCTGAACTTGCCTAAAAGCTTTTCCATATCGACTGTAAAACTACTTAGAAACCTCATACACGAATATCTGGTATGCAGGGTGCTTGCAGATTGGATGAGCATCACCAATCCACCAAGCCAAGCGAAGTGGGAGGAAAAGCTCGAAGACATCAAAATCAAGATCCAAACAAGCCTTGTATCAAGAATCAGCAAAGTCCGGCGCAAATTGAAGCCGTTTTAAGAAATAAAAAGTTGGAAGGTCAATTCCCTTTCAACTTTTCTTTTGTCGTTTCACAGCCATAATAATCCAATACGAATAGAGGGAAGGCACTCAGCACAGCGACTTTGGGGCAATCTTGAGTAATGTATTTTTCCATTTGCTTTTCAAAGACTTCCAATTGAGTATAAATAGAATCAGGAAGTACATCGTCATTTCCAAGAATGACATTCATTTTACATAAATGCGCCTTTATCAAGGTACACCATAATTCAAAGGAAATCTTATGCAGATTTATTTTGGGACATTCTTTCCCAACCTTTTCCTTGTAATGAGGTTCTTTCAAACATGCATCTTTGTCCGGACAGACATCTATACGCTGACAGTTACGCCCTTTGCATTTTACGATCAAATTTTTAAACGTTTCTTCGTCTGGGAAATGTTTGATGGCTTCAACCATTGGATAGCTTATATACAGCATCCCATTTTCTGTCTCATTGTTAAAATAGGCGAGCATCTCTTTAATCTTCCCATCGTCCGCAAGGGTGGAATGAGCATCATAATCAAAGAACAAGTATATGGAAGCAAAACTATCCCTATCAAAATCTTTTAACTCCTCGGCATTATCCGCCCGTTCTTTTAACAGATTCACCAAATCTACCGGAAAACCATCGGCATCTTTCATTTTTTGATACAACTGATATATTTCCGCATCAAAAATGCATTTGATGGCAAATTTTTCCCCTAAAAAATTTTTTTCCAATTGCCAGACTATCTGTTTTTCGGTTTTTTCCCCCTCAAATACAAATAAGCACTTTTCTTTATTCGGCATCGAAACCTCCTGCTTTATAAATTTTTTCGATGTTATGTGCTTCTCTTATTTCCCTATCCGTACACTGCGACAATGGACGAATACTCCTACGCCCCATTAAGAAATAACAATCTGGACGCATCAGGTCGTTACTCATAATAGAAGTGTTATGGGTTGTCAATATAAACTGGATCCCGCTTTTCTTCAGCATTTGAACAATCATTTTTGAAAGCTCATGATGATAAAACGCATCGAATTCGTCAATAAAAACAAAAGAAATATCCGAACTAAGAATCTGCAAATACCAACAATAAAAAAGCAAAAGCGAACTGGTACCTGTAGATATGATTTCATGAAAAAGGATTTTCTTTCCGCCAAAGTCAAAAGCCAATTCTTTCTTACCTAATAATTCAACAACAGATAGTTTGCATTTCACATGGGCAGTATTCAAGAATTCTTCAAACTCCCGCACTTTCCCCTTTTCAATAATCTCATTTGTAAGGCTACTTTTCTTGGGATCCAATCCTAAATAGAACCTATCTTCCAAAGAACGGAAAAAAATCATCCGTTCCACAAAGTCAAAGAATTCCTTAAACGCCCGATTTTCTGGATTGTCCTCTAATACCGAATTGTTTTTTATATATTTCAGCACAGACAATTGCTCATCTCTTATTGTATTGTTCAAAGTTTCTGTTCCTTTTAATTTGGATTCAAAACTATTGCCTTTATTCCGGTCAAAATCGACCATCATTGCATTTCCTATCCAAAACTTTTCAGACACTAATGTTTTATAATCAGTCTTTGAATATTCATATTTCACCAGCATTCCTTCAAAGAGGAATTCATAGGAAAAATTGGCCGTTTTTGAATTACAATTAGCATTTATGTAGTGTTTGTAATACCGTTCATCCCGATATTTGTCTGTCAAATGTTCTATTATATCAAATATAGCAAAACCCAAATTGGATTTGCCGACCCCATTATAACCATAAATAATGGCACAATTCACGACACTATTCTTTATACATTCACTATTGAATGCATAACCTTTGGATGATGACAAATCAAAAACAACATCTTCTCCAAAGTTCTTGAAATTAGATACTTTAAATTTTACAAGCATATAATCAAAGCTATTTTGCATACAAAGGTAAGATAAAAAAACTATTCCCGTAAAAAAAATACGGCATTTTCTATCAAAACGAGCCAGACTGCACAAGCATCTCGGCTCGTTCAGGATTATAACATGTGTAACAACTATCTCGGCCGGTTGAGCATCCGGGGATTAAACTGCACCGTAAATCCGTAGATAGATTCTTCTTTATCTAATTGACCCACAAGGACAAGACGATAGGCTTTATATGGAGAACCTCGGAATCCTCGCAGATATCTGTCCGTACTGCTCCAGACTACATGCCAATTGTACAAATCATTGGAGCCATACAAAACCTGCGACACATGGTCTCTCTTGAACATTCCCCTCTGGATTATCGTGTCAATCGTTTTGAACATTTTGGGGGCTCCAATGGTAAATGGACGTGTAATCACGAGAACCGCAATTCCGTCCGCCGTTGTCTTGGAGAAATTGACAAGCACAGGATGCTCTTCAAATGTCTGCTGCCCGTCATCTCCGGTCTTTGAAATCATCTTAACAGCTACGGCAAGAGCTTCCGGATATGAATTCACATTGCTTGTAATATCAGAGTGGATCATTCCCCACATCTGCGATTTCAAGGAATAGACATAAGCATACCGGACTTCCGGATTATATACGATGATGCGTTGATTGGTATAATCATAAACCATACGGCAATCTTTCAGAAACTCAGCAAAAGGTAACAGGTTAATATCTTCCGGCACTTTCTCATTCACATCGGCAATGCTATTGTAAAGTCCGATTATCTTATCCGCTTTCGGCAAATCCTGCATATCGAATATATCCTCTGCTTTCAGCCTGTCAGACACGCACTGCACAGTTGATCCGCTGATCAGCATGATTCCCCTGTCGGTAACAAACAAGACTGCATCATCTATCTGCGTTATGCTGTCCGAATTTATGCAGACATCCCGGGTTATTGGTTGCCTGGCTGAATATGTGCCTGTCGAGGACACCTCCAAAGCCCATACGCCTTCTGTTGAAAAGGCATAAAGAGGGAACTGACCGAACTGACCCTGCGAAAGAGCCTTTGCAGCCGAGCAAATGCCCATTATTTCCCCAGTTCCAACAGTATTGATGCCCAGCAATGGGAAATAAAACGGATTGTTCACTTCCGATGTATATATCTTGTTGGCAATTGAGATGTTCCCGTTGCTTGAAACCACATAAGGCAGAGAAGTGAAGTTCGTTTCCCTAACTATGTCGTAATCAATTTTTGCAAACGCACCGTTAAGGAACTCATGCGGCTTCAAGTCTATGACATAGCAAGCCATGCCGCCATTATATATAACCATCTTGTATGCGTTTGTGTTCGGATAGAAGAAGTAAGTACCCCATGACCGCTTACGGAGGTATTTTCCGCCGCTTGCATTCGTCATTTCCGGTGACAGGAAACTCGATATATAACGCATGTCCAGATAATTAGTACCACTGCTCACTATATAATTCTTGCCGTCCTCCTTGATGTAAACATAAATGCTATAATTATCAAAACTGAATGCTCCGGGGGTAATTGTCAAGGCATAGTTCTCGCCCATCGACCAAGAATAGACGGAATGGGTGCAATAAGCCAACATTGACTGCGCAACGAAACCGCAGAACGGCTTTCGCTCCAATCCGGAAAGATTAATACGGCTGTTGTAAGCGAATGAATATTTTGCATACAGTTTATCTCTTGACAGATAATCGTCAGTCATCACTTCCCGTGTCACAAGTGATTGCAAATACTCGTCATCAATGACAATATCCTTTCTTTCGGATATGCTTTCAAGCATGTCGTTTATTTCAACAGAACACAGCTTATAGAATGTCGAAGTATTTTCTACTGTCTCTTTGACCTTGCCCTCGGAAAATTCAGGAAGATGTAATGTGCCGGCCGGATATGTCCTGTCCGCCGAATAATACATTGAATATATATTGGAATAGCTCCACTCCATATAGGCATCAAGAAACTCCGATGATGTATATTGACCAATGAGAGAGTCTTCTTTAGGACTGCCGTTATAGCTTGTCGTTGTAGGTCTAATATTCGAGAATAGCCGCCCAATAAATATTGTGTCAAAATTGTCCGTATCTTGAAAACTTGTCACTTTCCCATCTTGATCAAATGTGTAAATCGGCTTGGAAATAAATATGTCCACGCTTTTTATGATGTCTGTCCAATCTTCAAGCATGGAGTAATCATTGGTTCTTATGATACTATAATCCAATGTTGAAGCGACAAGCATTATGTCAAGTTCCGCATCAGTATAGCTTTTTTTCCCACTGATACGCTTCCATAATACGACAGGAGCATTAATTGTCGTCGGATTCATCAGAATAGGTGCGGAATGGCATACCAGAGAACCGTCATACAGCCGCAAGGCATAGCGCACAAAGAAAGGAAAACAAAACCTGCCTTTGTTTACTGTTTCCTGTGCGATGAACTTGTTTACCTTTGCCATCACCTGCTCCGTAATCCTTGTCTTGTTGTTCTCCGAAAACTCATTGTAAATTGCATCTTCAGATATTCCATCAAATGATATTGTGAATGTTGATTTGCTCTCGTCTGAAAGGCTGAATAACCGGGGATGTCCGACAAGTCCAAAAGAAATCTCCACATCCGGAATATGATCGCCAAGCGACAGATATGCCCCGTCTTTCCACAAATAGTAATTTATACCGTTGGTTGAGAATGCAAGCAAGGTATTTCCGACTGCGTTACAATGGCTGATTCCATACACACTGCCTATTGACTTCCGTGAATTTGTATAGTTTTTGTCGATTGAAGTCAGTGCAGAGGTTTGTTCATTATAAATGATATAATGCGTATATTCCGATGTTGTATGAATATACAACAGTTTCTCTCCACTGTTAAGGGTCAATATTATCTCCGGAGACATAATAGGTTTCAATGCACCGTCCTCCGGTACTACACCCAAAGCCATCGCCAATTCGCCGTCAGTACATTCGTAGTCTGACGGATTGGCTGAATATCCATCATATTTCACATCCTGTATCATCGTTATAAAAGGTATTTGATAATTATCGGTAACAATATTCCATGCAAATTGTCCTCTACCGGAACTCCTATGCACAGCCTTGCCTTATCGTTCACTCCGCTGGCTTCAAGGATTGCCGCACACAGTTTTCTCGAAGAAGCCCGGAAATGGTTGCCCCGACTGTTTGTCGGGAAAACCATAGCCTCATGCCGTCCTCCTACCGGTGCACGGAGCTTGACATAAAGGTAGTATTCATATCCGTCAGAAAGAATGTCCACGACATCACCACGCCGAAGATGGAGATGCCGTGCGACATTGGAAGTGATGTCAATCCGACCGGAAGATGAAAACACTATGTCCGGCTTCCTGCTATTTCCTAATATGCTTTGCATCTGGACTATCGAACTGATAATAGATTTTTCCGTTTATTTTCCGCACCGATACGGAAAGGATGACCGTTTTATCATCTCCTAATCCGTAATCGTAGAAGATACGCCCGACAGACGGGCACAGGCTTTCAAATCCCACACATTTGTGTTTGCCGTTATACTGAATCTCACACATCTGGGTCGGCTGTTCAATGCCGGGATTGAGCATGAATCCGAATGTGCCGTCCTCCGGAATACGGAAAACGAACACAACAGGCGCATCACCCTCCGCCGCATTGTTCTTGATGTGATGAAACAAGCGTTTCGATAGCGTTATTGAGTTATCCGCCGGGTCTGCAATCACATAGTAACGCAACGACCTCCACCATTGTATAATCTTCTTTATCATAGGACGAAATTACAATGAAGTTCCAACAGCCCTGCCATAACTTTTGACCGCCGGAAGGTAGTCCCGGCGAGAGCGGAACGAGATGGTCTCGATGAATTGGAATGACAAGGTGCTCTCGATGTCATGCCTGTGAACATCTGCGTCATATTTTGTCGCAAAAATGTAGGAGCAAATCTCCATTTTCGTTGTGCCTTTTGTGGCAATGATGTTTGCATAATACTTGCGCCCGAAAAGGAACGCAATCACTTCTTTCAATACCGTTGAGTTCATATCTGTGTATTTAATGTTAAACTATAAGTTCCACTTGTTCTACCTCTTTTGTTCCTGGCATTGCCGATTCCAGACAGGCTCCGACACAATGCCTCGCAAAGGACACGAGCCATATTGACCTCCACCGCATTGCCGATGAATTTCTTCTGGTCCGCCTGTGTGCCTACAAGCACATAATCCTCCGGAAATCCCATAATCCTTTTTAATTCTGAGATTTTCAGCATACGCATTTTGATGTCCATGATACCGTACATCGCCATGAATTCCTTAATCTTGACCATCATTGGAGAATCATTCTCAAAGACCTGTATTGCCACTTCGCCCGTTTCTGTTGCCACGAGATAGGGAGGCATCTTATCCATTCTGGCAATCAGTGTGAAGCAAGGCTTATCCACACTGCCGCCCGGCGATGAGAATTGAGGATTCATCAGATAAAACCATTTCCTATTTGCAGTGATAGTCTGTGCTGGCTGCTCAAGCGAGCTGCCGACATTGCGAAAATTCGTATTCATCAGCCAAGCCGATACGAGATTCATTTTCGGCTTTGTGGTGACAGCCCCGGCAGGACTTTCGAGGCTTTTCGCCATGCCATTGCCATACTGCATATCTATAAACTGCGATGTGACAAGGCTCAACCTGTCCTTTGTAGTCAGAGTAGGCGCAGGAGATTCCACAGAATGGTTGTGTCCGTTGCCATAGTATGCGGAAACAAAGGCGTGATGGTCTATGCAGGTTACAGTCCCGGCAGGTTCTTCGATGGAAGTGTTCTTGCTTTCGGGATGTCCACTGTACTGCTTTGACAAGAACCGCACAGTGGCAACTCCGAGACGGTTCTGTGTCGCAACAACAGGACACGGCGCATCAATCGAGGGAGCATGATAAACTCCGTTCCGGTTCATGCTGTTATACTTCACAAGAAACGCATTCTTACCTCCTGCGACAAACTTGACAAGCCCGGCATATATGCGCTCAAGTGTCCTCTCTGAAAGCGGCTTCTTCCGCAGGAATATGCTCACTCCCTCGTCATTCAGATCCAGAACATCCTTTACCGGCTTCCACCGCTTCAACTCGTTGAACAATGTCCTTTGAGGCTCTTTCGCATAGGTCGGCTCCGGGAAAACGACAGGCAACTCTTTCCGGGCGAAAATACCGAAATACCGTCTGCGGCTCGTGTATGCCCCATAATCGGCAGCGTTCAGTATCCTGTAATCAAATTTATATCCATAGCGTTTGACATGCTGCACCCACCGTGTATAGCTTTTGCCCTTGTCCATGCTGATGGGTTTGCCGTTCTCGTCCATATCCCCCCAACTCATAAACTCCTCCACATTCTCAATCTGAATGTAATCCGGCTTCAATGCCTCGATATATCGGAACAAATGCTCTGCGAGGGTGCGGCTGTCCGCATCCCGTGGCTGTCCGCCTTTTGCCTTTGAGAAGTTGGTGCATTCAAGCGAAGCCCAAAGAACCACCAATGCACCGGGATATTCCTTGCGTTTCCTTTCCGTATGCGCCACCAAAGGAGACAGTTCCAAGGTACGAATGTCCTCCGTATAATGCACAGCTTCCGGGTGGTTGGAAGCATGGGAGGCTATCGCATTCGCATCGTGATTCACGCATGCTATGACCTCCGCACACCTTTCTCCGTTCAGTCTTGCGGCATTCACTCCTGTCGATGTGCCACCGGCTCCACAAAACAAGTCTATGTATAATAGTTTCATACTCTTTCCCCAAGTTTAATGATGAATACAGGTCTGTCAGTCGGTGCGCCCCATTCGGGATTACCTATGCCCATATCAATGTCCTTTAGCTCAAATGTCATTGTAGTAGATGTATATCCTCTAAAGAACCGGACATGGGTGTAACCACGAGAAAACGCATGGCAAATGTCCTCTATCGGCTGACGGTGAGGAAAGAAAAACTGCTTTATCCTTATTTCTTTATAATGCTCCTCATAATATGCCGACAACCTTTTATAGTCAATCAAACGCTTTTCCCAATACGGTTTGATTTCCCGGTACTCCTCCGGCTTTTCGCCACGGTCAATCATGTCGTACCATTTATGCTTCAGAACCAAATTGAGTGTTTTCATTTTGTTTTTCATTTGAGCTCCTTTATTCCTTGAATGAAGTCGTCCACCGAATAGGTGGCTTTGAGTTTATACTGTTCGCAGAAATCTTCCTCCTTGTAATAATCCACAAGGAAGTATTCATGCTTGTTGGCAAGTATGCACTTGTTTGGCAATCCGCCCAAGATAATATCTCCTCTGCTTAATCCGAGTTTGGACATTTCTTCGTGAAAGCCCAAGTCCCCATTCTGATACAGATATGGGTATCCGAACAACACCACGCCTTTACTCTGTTGCTTTTCCAATAGTAAATCTGGATTGTCATGGATGTTGCCAATGACTTCTATTTTATTCGGGTAATCATCCACAACGGTAGAATACAGTGTCCATCTTTTCTCTCCTGTTGGATGATTGACATAGACCACATCATAACAATATCCTCTGACATCACCTTTCACATAACCTATAACCCTATCCGATGTCCCGAGAATGTCCCCATCGTATATTTCTTTCCCTCCGGCATCATACAGCCCGGTGAACTGGCCTATTGTTTCTCCACGAACATCGTATCTAATTTCATAATTGTTTTCGTAATCTACGATGTCGCAATTACCGCTATCGTCAATTATTAGGTTGCCGTAAGCCCATTGCCCGTTATCGAAGCATTTGCCACGAAATTTAATTGTCCTACTCATTTCTCAATATTGTTTTAGCAGATTGTAAAACACCCTTTTCTTTTCGATATATTTTAGGCCTTTCCGCCGTAGTAGCCGCTTGGTTTTAGCCACGATCATCTGACAACCACAAACACCCACATAGATATGATCGATATTATGTTTGCTGTTGGCACTTAATGCAAATAGAATTTCCTCATCGCAATACCTGTAGCTATCATTCTGAACACCTTCATAGCCTTTGCTCATGATGAAATGCCCGATTTCGTTCGCTTCTTCACGGGAGTATGCTATTGTGAATATGTTATTCATATACTCCTTATTAAAATCATTCAACGCCTTATCATTACATTCTTTACAAAACAACTTATTAAGAGTTCCTTTGAGCATGACGAGATAAACATCATCGTCATCTTTGAACTTGTGATTGCAATTGAAGCAGCATCTTTGGACAGAAAGCCCTATGCTTTCTCTCGACTTGCGAAACTGCCCGAACTTCAAGAATGGTTTTTCGACAGCATTTAATACCTCATACCTGCGTATCGTTTTCTTCTCAACAATCATTTCTTATCATTTTTCATGAAACAAATCCAATGTGTATTACTGCGTTTGCCGGATATATGTCCGAATATCGGCTTCTCCGGCGTGAGTTTAAGTACCTCCGAAACCTTGATGTCGGTTTCGTTCCATTTGAAGATTAGAAAACCGCCATGCTTTAGAACCCGAAAACATTCTGAAAAGCCTTTTGACAACATGTCCCTCCAATCAGAATACAATGCCCCGTATTTGATTTGCTGATAGCCGGTCGGTATAGTTTTATCACTGAGAGTGCCGTACATATCAACCATCTTTGACTTCTTTCCTCGGCTATATACTAAATGCGGAGGGTCGAACACAACCATTGAGAAGCTGCTGTCCGGGTATGGCATATTGGTAAAATCCGCCTGTATGTCCGGTTTGACCTCGAAATGCCTTCCGTCACACAGCGTTGTCTCCACATCCCGTATGTCTTGGAACAGTACTCGACTGTCATGCTTGTCGAAATAGAACATTCTCCCTCCGCAGCAGGCATCCAGAATGGGATAATTTTTTATTGAAACATTCTTTATTTCCATTATTATATCATTAAAAGTATTCTCTACAATAAAAGCCTTTACGAGGCTGATAATCCTTGAAATCTGTAGATTGGTACAATTCCTTTCGGTCTGTCCACCGTGCCATGTCCTTTTGCCATTGAGGTATAATCTGATTCGGATTGTGCGGATCCCGGAACGGTTGTGCAAACGGCAGCACCTTGCCACCGTATTCTTTCCAACATTCTATCCTGCGGTACGCTTCCTCTATGTCGTCCATCAGAATACAGTAAAGGAAGAATTCCCCATTGTAACCGTATCTGCGTATCCTATCTATCGCACCCACGCAATAACTTATCTGGGCAGTGGTGTCACACCCGAAGCGTATTCTCTTTATCCATTTTACCCTTGCAAGCAGTTTCGCAATGTCATCCGTCACCAGCCTTGCATCGAGTGCCTGGTTGAAGTCAACATGATATTTGCGGCAAGCAATTTTTTCTATTTGGGATAGCCCATAATCACTTGCCAGAATATTGTTGTCCATCAGAACGGCGTAAGGGCGTGTCCCATTCATTGTTATCCCTTCAATATCCATGTACGGGCGAACATTTCCCTCCTTTTGAGGGACGATGCACCACTTGCACCGGTTCGGGCAACCTCTGGTAAGGAAACCGTAAGATGTCCGATTGTCTATGGTCGGATATATCGAGTAGTCCGGCTGCATCATGTCTATTTCTTCCGGGAGCGAGGAATGAATGTCGTACCCTGTGCCGCCCCGAATGATTTCGCCGCTCACATTGTTGATGTAGTAGTCATAATCCGGAGTAAAGGAAAACACCTTGGACATATACAACCGGTCGTACCTGTCAAACGGATTGTACCATTCAACACAGTCGCCAACCGACTTGTGATAAGCCGAGATTTTCATCAGTGCGAGGTTCGGATATTTGCTATCCACGGCAAGCAGGGCAACATTCATAGCTTCGTCTATTTATTCAGACTTATGCTTTTTCCTTCTGCTACACTAATGCGAGCTGCAAGGATATAGTAATATGACCTCATTACTTGACATTGAGCGTGCAACAGAGATGTCTCAAATATCGGCAGATTGTTAAAAGTCTCGGAATCAAAGAACCTATTCAGTTTATCCAATTTATCTTCCAATTCTCTCAACTCCATATACATTCTGTCGAGGAATGTGTCTGAGACTTGATAGGCTTTTTCAAAAACATCTTTCGGAGACCAACTGTCGTATGTTGATCCATCCGGATTGATGTATTGCACATGATAGCCAGAACGCCACTCATGATTATCTGTATTTGGACGGGCGAAGCCCTTTTCAACGGCAATGCATTCGTTCATAGGCTCTGCCATAATTTCTTTTGTTCCGATGTACTTTTTCATCTTGATGTTATTTTAATTGGTTGTTTTTAGGTTCATAATGAGGACACTGTTTGATTTTCTCCTTGTATGCAGGAGGAATCCAATACAACGGTGTGTCCGGCGGATCCGGCAGATAGCGTTTGCAACTTTTCCGGATTGGGCAGGTAACGCCCGAACAATAAGCATAATCTCTATTCATAGCGAATTGATAATTTTTTGTTTTACTTTTTTCTGAATGATTCTTCCGTTCCAAAATCAACGATATGCATCATTTCCCGAAAACGGTCTGCGATGCGCTCGTCATAGTAGGTTGACACTTCCCCGGCTGCGAGGTTGGACGACACAAGGGTACAGAATTGCTCGTCATAGCGGAAGCAGATAATGTCCATGGCCGCCGTAACAAAATCTCCGTAGGACATGCTCTCTTTCGGTTCTGAACCGAGGTCGTCTATGGCAAGTATCTCAATCGTCCGGGCAGATTTGTACCTATAAACCTCCTCCACGTTCTCACGAGTAGGGTTGTTGTATGCTTTGGCAAGCATCACAAGCTCCTTTGCCGACAGAATGATGTATCCGGGTCTGGGATACGCTCCCTCTCTTGTACCCTCGTTTGAAGTCAATACCCTGTACAGGTTCTGCAATGCTTTCAAGACCGTAGTCTTGCCGTTTCCGGCTCCGCCGCACAGGAACAGCCCGAATGTCGATTCTTTCGATGTAAGCCACTTGGAAATGTCCCACAGATGTTTCTTGTACTCCTCCGTAGCGACAAATTCCCTATGCCTGCGTATAACCTCAACCCTGCAAGCCTCTATCAGCATTACATATACTTGCTTCGGTGTATATGGAAGCCTAAAACGACCCCCCATATTCCTTCGTTTCATCAGCAGAGAGAACATGTGCTCTGCGTTGATTTCTTCTTTCGGATCTAACTGTAACATCTTTTTCTTGTTTCTTATTCTTGTTGATTACTATGCGCAGCCATGAGTTGAAGTGCTGCTTCGCATCCTGCATGGACTGATGGCGTTCCTTGCCGTCAGCCACACACTGCACCTTGAATTCATCAAGACTGTTCCGAAGCTGCTCTATGCTCACAGAGTGAAGTTGCCGCAGTCCGTCAAGCCAACTTTCATCTTTTTTCAGTTGCTCAATTTCCTGCTCCAGAGTTAACGTATAGACCGCTTGTGTAGGTTCAACCGTCATGGCAGGACTTTCAGTCTGTACTTTTTTCTTTCTGACCGGTCTGGGTTTGTCTGCTACTTTTGGCTTGTAGTCCAATAAATTGTATTCGCTGACAGTTGCCGTCCGCTTGCAAAGCCTGTTGATGTTCATATATCTTTCCTGTATTCCTTTCGATGTCATGACCCCCTCCGCCTTGAATAGTTCCTTAGAGAATAATCCGATGTTCAAGCAGCAGTTAATGACCTCCTGTATATACGCCTCATCGTACCCGGTCTGCTCCGAGATTACAAAGGGCAGCTCATTGTCCCACCGGATGTAGTACCCATCTTTGTAGATAATACACAGCAGGAGAGCATATACAGTCACAGCCTTGCCGCCTTGATACTTGATTAACTTCCGGATGCGCAGGTCTTGGAAGAAGTCTATGTCGAATGGAAAGTATTCCAAACCAGTCTTTACAGTACGAGCCATAATCATACGGTCTTTAGTTATCGTTACTCAAATAGCTGCCCACCTCACGGATGAAATCGTCAAGTGAACGACACACAACATATTTGTATTCGGCATTGGAGCAGACAGTCTTTTCCCATTTCTTCTGTGAGTCGGATTGCCTGCCTTTAGGCGTTTTCATTTCAATAAGCAACGCTCCATAGTCACGATTGCTTATCAGCAGTACCAAGTCAGCAACTCCGGGAACAACGCCCTCGGCTTTCAGTTTTGCCGCAGTCGTGGCATCCCTCCGTCCTCCATTCGGCACGGCGAACAGTCTGCCGTGGAGTTTTGGATATTGGACATTGAACCACCGCACACACGCACATTGTATGCGGTGTTCCTCGTCCGCCGGACGCTTACGGGTGTTGTGGTTCATCGCTGCCATCATCTCGTCAAAAGTCAAATGTTTCTTCTCCTCGTTCATTGTTCATACGAGATTTCAATTGCTTGCTGATGATAAGTTTCGCCGTCTTCTGTGCAGGGATTATCACTGTTGTCCCTTTTCCGATGTTGCGAGCCTTTCTCTCCTTTGCAGTGCGAACCTTGAATGTTCCGAATCCACGGACATAAACATTTTCTCCCTTGCAGAGAGATTCTGAAACGGCTGCAAACACAGCTTCAACGCCGTCAATAGCCTGTGAACGGCTTAATGTAGTGGTGCGTACCACTTGTTCAACGATGTCTGATTTCTTCATTGTTTTGCAATTTTATGGTTGATAATTTCTTATTCAATTTTCTGTTTAACTGTCTTATTACACGAGCCCTCTCACTCATGCGAAGTCCCGGTTGCCTGTCATACAGCAGTGCCGCATCTCCGAGATACTTTATTATCCGCTGCATGTCAGTCTTGCTCACCTCCATAGTCTCCGCCTTTCAAGAATGTTTCTACAAGCTCGTTGAAGTACATTTCATCTGTAGGAATATCATCGTCCGTATTCATTATCTCGTTGGCGATAGACTTCTTGCGATGAATAAGAGAGTATATGGTGTGGTCGATAGTGCCACGCCCCAACAGATAGTAACAGGTAACATTGTCTTTCTGCCCGATACGGTGCGCCCTGTCCTCGCACTGACAGCAGTCTGCGTATGTCCATGCAAGCTCCACGAATGCCACATCGGAAGCAGCCGTCAGTGTCAGTCCCACGCCAGCCGCCTTGATGGAACAGATAATGAGCTGCACTGCAGGATTGTTCTGGAAAGCATCGACCGCAGCCTGTTTGTTTGCCGGATTGTCCCGACCTGTCACGGTAACCGATTTTGGGAATGCCTTTTTCAACTCGTCCACAATGTCGTGGAGCGAGCAGAATACAATCAGCTTCTTGCCACTGTCCAGAAATGTCCTTATGAAATCCACTGCCTGTGAAATCTTTCCCATTGTGGCCAAGGAGCGCAAAGTCATGAACCTTACCAGAGCCTCCATGCGCATCTTGCGGCGTATCTCCCAATCGGAGCATTCCTTATATTGCCTCAGATATTCGGCAAGATCTGCGGCGGCAAGATTGTATTCCGGGGCATTGGAAATCTCGACATACAGATCCACCCGTGTCTTGTCGGGAAGCTGCGGCAGCACTTTCGCCTTTTCCCTGCGTATCATGCATGTTTCGTAGAGTTGTCGGCTCAACACGGACAAGGGGACAGCCGGTTCTGCCATTTTATCCCTCGGATCCGTGCAGTAGTCAGCCATAAACTGCGCCCGACCTCCGAATTCAGAGAGACGGTTCATGATTGACAGTTGCGCAATCAAGTCCTCCGGACGGTTCACTACAGGCGTACCGGAAAGGAGGATTATCCATTCCTTGCCGACAGAAAGCCCCTTTGTGAAGATTGTCTGCTGTGTTGACGGGTCTTTCACCCGGTGGCTCTCGTCAATGATGATTGACTTGAACATGCGTATTTGCGGGCAGAACACGACATCTTTCAGCCGGAAGTGCTTGCCACCCTTTATATCCCACACAAAGTATTTGCGCAGGCTCTCATAATTGACCACCGCCACTTGGTGCATTCCCATCGTAAGAAGATAGCTCCAAGTAGTGCGCACGGCATTGTCAAGCACAAGCGCACTCTTATCCGTGAACTTCCCGAACTCCCTCTGCCAATTTATCTTCAGCGAGGACGGGCAGATGACCAGACAGGGGTAGGCGTTTGCTGTGTCCACTATGCCTATGCTCTGCAAGGTCTTTCCCAATCCCGGTTCATCGCCTATGATGATGCGCTTATGCTCCAAGCCGAAGCGAATGCCGTCCTGCTGATAGGGATAAGGCTCTATTTTGAGATTATGTTTAAGCGTATTGTTCATTTGAAGTTTTCTATTTCATTTATTAAGTCCTGCTTGTCAAGCCCCTTGATGTACCTGCTAAGCACGAGGTCAATGCATTGGTTGTAGAAGCGTTCAAACTCGTACTGCTCCATCGCTGCGAACGATATGCTTCCGTACTCTATTTCCTTTTCCCCTCTCTCGTTGTAGGTTGAGGAGAAATAGCCCAAGTCCCTTTTGAAGCGGCGCAGCATGTCGTCCTCGTTTTTTATCTTCCAATATTCTGCAAGCCGTGTGGGCAGGTTGTCGAATGTAAGGCGTACCAGAGCGAAGAATTTCTTATGAAACTCATAGTTCCGTGGATTGCTGACCTTGCACTTGACAACAGAGCCTACACGAAGTCTCTTTTTCGCTTCGAGGTCGCTGTCATACAGCGGCACGAGACCATAGGGAGTGACTTTGCAGAATATATCCATGACTATTCACATAATCCGTGATACATTGACATACAAGTATATTCCTCCAATTCATCAAACAGTCCTGGAGCATCATCTTTTGTCACATAATTAACGATGTCCTCAATAGAAGGAATCCCATTTCCATAAGTCTTGCAGAATTTCGAGGGAATCTTACCTTTCGGGAAAAATGAAGCATGGTTATCATCCATACGCAAAGAATTAACATCTCGTTCAAGCCCAATAAGCCTCTGAACATATTTGTTATCTTTTGCGAAAATTTTAAGTTCTGCTTTCCTTGCAAAAATGCAGGGATAACATCCTACACGAGATGCACCTTGCTTATACAGAGGATTAGGACTTTGACCATTTTCTAAAATGTAGTCTATCACCTGCTGTGCGCTCCAATCAAATATCGGACGCTCCATATAAGCATGGTGATGCTCACACCAATTACGGACACTACGTTTTTTATATAGCTTCTTTTTTGACTTGCAGTCAAAGTATTCAGCGAAATAGTTTCCAGAACATGGCATATTTGCCCGTTTCTCGCTCTCGCCAGCTCGAATACCTTGCACAATAACCAAGTCCTCATCTTTTTCAAGGATGTAATCAATCATCGGATGGATTTTAAGAAATACAGTACACATTCTATGTTGTGTATCTGGGAACCATTTCATTCTCTTACATAGCCCAATCATTCCATCAACACTTTTATTTTTCAGCGAGATGAACTCACAACCAAGTTGATTGACCACATGCTGAATATGCTGGTATGTATATTCGTGTTCCCAACCTGTATCACAGAATACGGCTGTAACCTTATTTGCTCCAAACTGCTTGCAAATTTGAATAAGTGCCGCTTGTGAATCTTTTCCACCACTAAATTGTACTAAAACTCTCATTGTATAAATACTAACAGATTAAACACCAATACTGAAAAGCGAGTTCCTCGTACTTCTCCCGTCCCCGGTTATACACTTCATCGTCCCGTCTGATGAACTTCTTGAACACCCGGCAATTCTTCTTGCTAATGGCGTAGATGAAATCCATGTCCGATCCGGCGATGTCCATATACCAGGCACGGCTTCTGTCCCAATCGAAAAAATCCACAGCCTCCTCGAACTGCTGTTGTGTAGCTGCGAATGTCGTCTTGAGGTCTCCGCCGAAATGTCCGAGCCACCAATCCCACTTGCAGCGAGTGTCGAGTGCAAAAGGAAATCCGCAGTATGTGAACTGCTGTCCCTTATTGACCATGAATCTCTGTGTCTCCGCATATCCAAGTACCCGGAACAAAAATTCATCGTGCCTCGCCTCCGCCCTCAATGACTTGAGCATTTCACCTGCATGGCGGAATTCGTCCTCGGAATACTGCTCGTTATCGACAGTGAACCGGTAGTAGTCCACCCGTGCAGGTTCTGTGATAATAGCATCAACGAGAGAGCCGAAGCGGAAAGCAGCTTCCCTGTCCCCGAACTGCATCCGGGGATGAAGAATGTTCTTGAGTTCGGTGAGGTCAGAGTTGCTGACCTCACTTCTCAAATAATATGCGTCTGGATTGCTCATGATCAGTCGTCATAATCGGGTTCAAAATCTTCTTCGTACTCTATCTCTCCGGCTCCGTCACACACCTCGCATATCTCAACCTCGCCTCTCATGTAACGGTTTCTTGACGCTTCCGCCAATTCTTCCGTCTCCGGCAGGATATTCCATGTAGTCTCCGTGCATTCCGTCTCTCTGTTCGCACTGATGTCGTAGGCATACCAATGCTTTCCCTTGCCGTCACAAGCCTCGCACTTGACCACCACAGGCTCTTTCTCGTTCCACGGCGCACGGGGATCGTATTCCGCTCCCAAAGGGTATCCACCTCCACAAGACATGGCTACTTCGCTTTTACATCGTCAATGTATTCAACACTCTCGTCTTTTATGAACTCGCCGTCCTTGTTGGCTACTTTCTCGCAGAAGGTGATCTGTTTCTTGAACATCTTCGACAGCTCCTCAACGGAGAGGTTGCAGCCCTCCAAACGCCACCACATGCCGATGATGGGCAGAATACCTTCTGGGTTGAGCAGCTCTATCTTCTTCGATACTTTCATCTTCGGCTGATAGCCCTGAACGGCTTCTTGCGCATTGAAAAGAGAACCCATTTCGATCTGTTGGCGAGCCGCCTCGGACTTTTTCCGTTCCTCTTCCTCCTTGCGCTTGCGCTCCGCCTCCTGTGCTTCCGCTTCCTTGCGTTGGCGTTCCTCCATTTCAGCTTTCATCCGGGCTGCTTCCGCTGCATTGGCCTTTGCAATCCGCTCAAGATTGACTTTCTTTGACGGCATACGGTCAAGTATGTAGTCCTTGTTGTCCTGTATCTCTGCGGCATACTGTTCCTTGAACTGCTTTCCAAGTGCTTCTTTCACATCCAATTCTATCCTGCGCATTTCATCAACAGACACATTGAGCGGTCTGCGGACTGTGCTGTGAAGATTGTAGAGCCATTCCGGAGGAAGTTCCGTAGAGGAGGTCTTGATTTGCTCATACGCCTTGTCGTAGGTTTCAAGAGTAACCTCGTTGTCCAACTCCGTCAGATTATTGACCTTCTCATTAAGCAGGCTTTGGAACTGACCCTTGAAATCCTCCTCGACATCAATCTTCAGTTTTGCCCTTGCCGCTTCCGCCTGTTGGCGAGCCAACTCTTCCCGGCGGCGGCGTTCCTCCTCCTCACGCTTCTTTGCAGCATATTGATTGCGGAGCTGCTGTAACTTGTACGGAATGGTATCCGCTTTACCCGGGTCGATGGCATTCTCTATTGATGTGAACCTCGTGCGAATTTCATCGAACAGTTTGGTTACGGGAGAACGCCTTTCGTTCATCTTCTTGACCGTCTTGCGGGACTTCTCGATGAATGCGGCAGCCTGTTGATCCAATTCATCCGTCATGCCGTTGTCCTGTATGGCTTTCAGCAGGTTTTCTCCTGCTTCCATGCAGCGTTGGCATGAAATGATATTGTCCTGCATGGATTGAGGCGCATTCGCCACTATCAGCTTTATATTCTCCGGCTGAACTATCGTTAGTTCTTTTGAAATGTCTGTCATATTGATTGTAATTTCGAATGATTAAAAAGTGTCGTCATTACTTCCCTGTGCGGCAGGGTCTATCGTCACCCCACCGGACATGTCCGGCTCCGGCGCAAAACTTTCCGGCTGCGGTTGAGGCTGCTGTGTCTGTGCATTATCTACTCCTGCGTATGGATCGAAGTCCCCGCTTGTACCCGGATTGTCCACAATGTCGGACTCAAGCGCAGTGCCTCTGCCTATCTGAAGTTTGGGGTAAGTCTTGAATGCGTGTTTCACGCACTTTGCCATGAGGAAGCCGGTGTCTATCTGTCCGCCATTCTTTTCGTACAGTTCATTTGACTTCGTAACATATTGGCGTGTTTTGCTGTCGTAAAATGTGTTCTGTTTGTCGGAATAACCTTTCAAGCGCAGCCAATCGTATTCCGTCATGACGGAATAGTCCACAGTGCCGTCAGCACGGGTAATTTTAAGAAAGCAGGCTATAATCCGGTTGCTCGTGCGTGGGAACGCCGACATGTAATTTACAATCTTCCGACCGTCCACTTCTCCGAACTCGAACTTGTCACCCTCGTACACAATCACCGGATTGTCAGCATGACGTATCTGTCCGGCTCTTACTCTCAGAACCAGCTCTCCGTATCCGGAAACAACAAGGTTGCAGCATTTCTCCCATATATCCTTGCCGAACTGATCCACTCCAATCTTGACACTTCGGGGTATGAGATAGCAGAGAGCTTGTGAACCGGGAGCAAGCGTAAGCCCCTTGACGGCAAGGTCTATGAACGAATAAAAGATAGATGTGCCGGAACACTCCCGAAGTCCGGACTTGTCCCGTAACTGTTGGTTGAAATAGATTGCCTCACGCTCGTAGGCATTCTCTCCATCTTCTTTCCAGATGGAGTTGTACACATTGATGAACTGCTCTCGCACACGCTTGTTGCGTATGACATCTACAGCCTTCATGGCCTGCAATTCTTGCGCTAATGACATTGCATCGCTCATAATTTTGATTTTTAGTAGTTTATAATACAGTCTGTTATTTATCGAAATAGTCTTGTTTGATTTGCTGAAGCCGCCTCAGATCCGCCGTGCGGTACTCGATTTTCCCCGGACGCTTGCATGGCTCTATCTTGCCCTGTCTGCGCCACCTGTCCACATTACCCCGTCCGAACATGGCGTATGCCTGTCGTTGGCTCACCATCTCCGGGTCATTCCGCTGCCGGGAGAGCTGCCGTGCGACCTCAACCGCCACATCATGGACGAATGTGTCGTAGGTTATGGACTTGTCGGGAAAATCTATCGTCAACATGGCTGATTATTTTTTAATGCTACCGCACGGAGGATATTTCTCATATTCCACATACCGTTTGAGCAGACGGCAGTAGCGACCGTTCAAACCGTTGTGTGCCTTGTCACAATGGGCGCAGATAAGATTTGTCTTAGTTGTTGCCATGCCCGTATCATTTATTGCCGGATTCCCCGCACATCTCTCTGTAAGAGATACGCACCAGGCTCCAAGTCAAACAGAGAAAACTGATTGATACGAGATAACCGACTACCGAAGAGATATGTCCTCTCGCAATATTCACCACTACGGATACAACCACACAGAGGAACATTATACACGCCAACACGAATTGTGAGACATGCATCGTTCTCTCCATGAATTTTTCCATTTTATCTTCCATCTTTTCCATTGTATTGCCGTTTTAAGGGTTATGCTATTCTTTTAACCGTGATGGTGCGTCCTTTACGGTCTGTCTCCGTCTTGTACACACGATCGAGTATCAGACCGAGATCGGAGGCCTGAGCCCTTACGCTCTTCGTCTTTTCTATTGGAAACACCAAGGTTGCCCCGATTTCCATTCCGGTCAAAGCCGGGCGTATCTTCTGATTATCTGCCATCTTACTTTTGTTGTTTGTAGTTTATTGTTTAACTTTACATGGCAAAGATAATCATAATGCGGATATAAACAATACAATTTGCGGATTATTTATCAACAAATCGTAGATTTAACATTTATAGATATGCAAAAATCAGACATGTTAGAAAGCCTAATTAACTATTATGCAGATGGTAATAAGGCTAAATTTTCAGCTCAAATCGGTGTAAAGCCACAGACTGTAAGTGCTTGGATATCGAGAAACACATTTGACGCGGAGACTTTGTATGCTAAATGTGCAAATATATCCGCAGATTGGTTATTAAACAGAGGAGAAGGTGAAATGATAAAGATGAATAACTCTGCAACAGCTAACGGCGATGGTTCTGTCGCTGTAAGTGGCAACAATAACAGCCATGTGGTTGCCGGAGGTGAAACAACTTTGCTTCAGGAGCGGATAAAGTACTTGGAAGATATATTGAAAGAAAAGGAACGATTGATTAGAGTTTATGAAAAGATGATGGAAAGGAAATGAAATATGGAAATTTGGATAAATGATAAAGAGATAGCGAAAAGAATCACAGATAGAATAGCAGAACTATCTAAATATGAAATTGATGTTAATGGCAAAGATATTCTGGAGCGGATACAGGTGTCTTTGCGAAAAATGGATTTTACCCATAAGGATATAATAGAGTTCTGCATAGCCACAAATACCAATTATAGGTACATTATGATTGGTGAATATCCTATTTGTGATACAGATGATAAGAATCTGTTATATGAGAAGTTAATAGAGAAATCCGATTATACTTTATAAATCAAAGAGATGAAGAAATTTTTCATTCTATTTCTGATGATATTTGTTACTGCATTCTCTTTTGCTCAAAACAAGAAATTCGACAAATTGATCAGCGAGTTTGATGTAATTGAGTATGTGGGACATTTAGAGAAAAAACATCCGGAATTGTTTTGGAATGCAGTATGGAAAAACAATGATGGAATTCGCAAGCTGGCAGAAGCCATTGACAAAGGCAAGGAAGCAGCAATTCAAGCTCAACATGATTTATATTATGCCCAAGTTTCAAGTGCTGGATATTACCAAAGTTTGCCTATCAATGGCAAACTGCAATTTGCCGCAGATTCATTATTGAAATACATAGGCATTCGGTCTGTATATGATGGGGCGACGATTCAAATCGTAGATTTTGAGGAAATAAATGCTTTTGCATGTCCGAATGGAGAAATGTATATTACGATAGGGGCAATGATGTCTGAGGGGATTTCT
The DNA here is from genome assembly GCA_944320555.1 of uncultured Butyricimonas sp. Classification (GTDB taxonomy): domain Bacteria; phylum Bacteroidota; class Bacteroidia; order Bacteroidales; family Marinifilaceae; genus CALUMT01. The sequence goes on from CALUHX010000001.1 coordinate 140,034, forward strand.
TTGGAGGGGATGATTGGCATTTGTGCCCATGAAGCAGCTCATTTTCTTTTGCAACATTCTCTGGCAAATGCATATGCTCTCAGAAATAAAGAAAAAAAGAATATGATTATAGCAGGAGTGGTTTCAGCTGTTGATGCCGCAGCCAATGCCTATGCACAGGCAAACGGAGCAGTAGGAAATGAGTCATGGGACAATGTAAACGAAAGAATAGAGAACAACATAATTTGGGCAGGTAATAATGCTTTGAAATACAGATATAAATATTCGAGAGAACAAGAAATTGAAGCGGATATTATCGCTTATCGCTTTTTGGAACACATGGGATTGGGAGGTGAACATTACATAAATGCACTAAAGACCATTGGTTATGAGAATGATGCGTATTATAATGATACGAGTGACCATCCGACAACTGAATTTAGGGTTAAGCTGCTGGAATATCTTGGGAAAAAACGGATTCCACAGGATGATATGCGGTGATTGATAAAAGCTAAAAAAGTAAGATTATGGAACTGAAAGAGTTTATAAAGACTGCGTTGACTGACATAACAGATGCAATCAAAGAATTGCAAGATGGATTACAAAACGGAGCTATAGTGTCTCCCAGTATGCCTCATGCCATTGCAAACAAGACTATTGTCGATCCAGAGAACACACATATCAACAGACCTATATCAAAAATCGACTTTGATGTAGCAATAACCGTTGGCAATGCCGACAAAGTTGGCGGAAACGGAAAAATCGGCATACAGATTTTATCAGCCCAAATAGGCAATGAGAATGTTGCCCATTCAGAAAACGTATCACGCATGACTTTCTCAATTCCGATCGTACTGCCGACATATCACGTTAAATCCAAGATGGAGATAGCAGGGGAAACAAAGTGATAACTTTTAAACGAACACGACAAAAACATTCATTTGTCAATTGAAATACAACAAAATGAGCATGGACATCTCAGATTGGATTGCCTTTGGCAGCTTGTTGATAGCGCTATGTTCCGCATTGGGGAGTTTTCTGTCCAACCGTAAAAAGTGGAGGGAACAGTCAGAGATAAACAAAAGGATATTGCAGGAGTACTCCGACAAAGAAGATGACAGGAAAAAAGCGTTGGTCTGTGCAAGTGCTTTTGAAGCCGGACGAAGTTGGAGGATACATATCGTCAATAATGGAGAAGGTATTGCCCGCAATATCCGATTTGTCTCCGAAGACATCGAGAATGACGGAGCAATATATATCCATCCAGAGAACCCCCGATACCCCATACTGAATCCGGATGATTCATGGAACATCGTCCTGCATCTCGCCAATGGACACAACCCGGCACCGATTGTGAAACTGATATGGGATGACGAATTCGGCAAGGACAGGGAAAGAGAGCAGGCATTAGACCTCACTTTTTGAAATGATTTTTAAGACATGAAATGGAAAATATGAGAATATCGACAGACATCATTGAAGGGCGAATAAAGCTCACAGGTATGCGATCAAAAAATTTGATCACATATCGACAAAAAAGGACAAGGGCAAATAAGCCCCGTAGAGGCGTTATAATCTCCGAGGCAATGAAAGTATCATCGAACATTCATTTGTCGATTTTAGGGCATACTGAAAGCCTGTACGGGCATTTATCGCAGACAGACAAAGAAGTCATTTCGACTTATGGAGGAAATATGACGATGAAAATAACTGTATAGCAATAAAATAGATGTTGACAAACTGTTGCACGAAATTGCACAACTCATTGAAAAGCAACCGGACTTCGCTGCCGCCCAAGCCGCAATCAAACACACGGCAGAGAAGTAATTTCTCTTGCCACTTCAATATTCAAATAAACCCGATACCCATATCGGGTTTATTTTTATCTTCGCGATAGAAATCAAAACATAGAAGTATGCAACAAAATATAGAACATCCAGAGAATGACGCTTGTTATGAAGGGTTGACCGTCAACAGGGGCGTTGAGCAACCCAATGTGGTGAACCCCGCCATCGCCGAACGCCTGAAACGCCTTCACAAACAGACGCTGACTACCGACGATTACGTGAACGGCATTCTACGAGGGAACATCAACGTGCTCAGCCAGGCAATCACGCTCGTGGAAAGTGCCAGAATGGATCACCAGGACATGGCCCAGGAAGTCATCAGACGCTGCCTCCCCAATTCGGGCAAATCCGTACGCATCGGCATCACCGGCGTGCCGGGGGCGGGCAAAAGCACGTTCATCGAGGCCTTCGGGAAATTCCTCACAAGCGAGGGGCACAAAATCGCCGTCCTCGCCATCGATCCCAGCAGCGAGCGTTCCAAGGGAAGCATCCTCGGCGACAAGACCCGCATGGAGGAATTGTCCCGCGACCCCCGCGCCTATATACGCCCTTCCCCCTCGGCCGGCTCACTGGGCGGAGTGGCCCGCAAAACCCGCGAGGCCATGCTGCTGTGCGAGGCTGCGGGATACGACATCATTTTAATCGAGACCGTGGGCGTGGGACAAAGCGAGACGGCCGTGCACTCGATGGTCGACTTTTTCCTGCTCATGCAAATCGCCGGAGCCGGTGACGAATTGCAAGGCATCAAGCGGGGAATCATGGAAATGGCCGACAGCATCATCATCAACAAGGCCGACGGCAACAACATCCAACGCTCCGAACTGGCCAAGGGGCAATTGCAAAGCGCGCTGCATTTCTTCCCGCCCCACGAGTCGGGCGTGGAGCCCAAAGTGCTGACTTGCTCCTCATACGAGAAAACAGGCATCAAGGAAATCTGGGACAACATACTGCATTACTGTAGCGAGACCCAACAAAACGGTTACTTTGACTCGCACCGTTGCGAGCAGGCCAAGTATTGGATGTACGAAACCATCAACGAACAGTTGCGCAACCGCTTCTACCAAGTACAAAAAGACGAACTTCTAAAAGCGGAGGACAACGTAATGCACAACCGCGAAAGTTCATTCGCCGCAGCATTCCGCCTCCTTGACGATTATTTCAAAAAAGACATCAAATAGGGAAAAAAGAACCGTGCCCAAACAACCAATCATACCCCTCCGTCTGCTTCGTAACCACCTCCCCTGTTTCAGGGGAGGATTAAATACTTGAACAGCCACGCTGTTCCACTCTCCCTCCCAAGGGAGCACTCCGAAGGGAGGGCGGGGTATGAAAATCTTATTCCAACACATCTTTTTACTCACAACTTTATCAAGAGAACCGACGCATAGGCGGACACGCCTTCTTCCCTGCCCTCAAAACCCAATCGCTCCGTGGTGGTGGCTTTGATAGTCACATCCTCGACATCCATCTCAAGAATCTCGGCTAGACATTGCCGCATCTCGTACACCCGCGCCCTTATCTTAGGCCGCTGGAGGCATATCACGCAATCTATGTTGCCAATGGAAAACCCTTTGTTTTCCAACATCTCATAGACCTTGCGCAAAAGGATTTTACTGTCAATGCCCTTGTAAGCGGCGTCCGTGTCGGGGAAATACGTCCCTATGTCATCCAAACCCGCCGCGCCAAGCAAGGCGTCGCAAATAGCGTGAATCAACACGTCGCCATCCGAATGCGCCACACATCCCTTGTCATGTTCCAACTTGATTCCCCCAATCCACAAGTCCAGTCCGGGGGCCAACCGGTGAACGTCTATTCCAATTCCTGTCTTTATTTTCATTTTGCCTTCGTTTTGACACGCAATTATACGAAATTTCAAACAAAATCACCGACACCCTCGCGTTTTTGTTTCAAGTTTCCCCGAACAAATCGGCGGGGAAAGTATTGTTTTGCGTCCGTCTTTCACTACATTTGTGACGTGGATTGAATTTTCTGACACACATGGAAACGATCAAACGAATTTACGAGGCATTCTGCCGAGGGGGACGGATCACCACGGATTCCCGTGACATTCAAGCTGGCGACATCTTCATCGCCTTAAAGGGCGAGTCGCACGACGGCAACACATTCGCAGAAAAAGCCATAGCCTCCGGCGCCGCCTACGCCATTGTGGACGAGGCGGAACACGCCGACGGAACGCGGCGCCTGCTGGTTCCAGACGGATTGCAATTCCTACAACAACTGGCACGCCACCACCGCCGTCAATTGAAAATTCCCATTTTGGGTATCACGGGCACGAACGGCAAGACGACAACCAAAGAATTGTGTCACGCCGTCTTGTCGAAAAAATACCGGACCACCGCCACCAAAGGCAATCTCAACAATCATATCGGCGTGCCATTGACCTTGTTGAGCATGACCGCCGAAACGCAATTCGGAATCGTAGAAATGGGCGCCAACCACCCGGGAGAAATCCAAACACTGTGCGACATCGCCGAGCCGGACTACGGCATCATCACCAACATCGGGAGCGCCCACTTGGAGGGATTCGGCAACCAGGAAAACATCGTCCGCACCAAACGGGCCTTGTACGAGGCCGTCAACGCCCGCCACGGCACCTTGTTCGTGAACGGGCGCGACGCATTGCTGACAGCGCAAACCGCCAAGCTGCATCCTCGCCTTCAAGCCAGAATCGTCACATACGGCACGGACAGCTGCTTCGCCAACGGCGAAATCGCCCAGTCCGTTCCCTTTCTCGTGTTCACGCTGAAAACCAGCAAAGGACACCTCTACGTGCGCACAAAACTCATCGGGGGCTACAACTTCGACAATGCCATGGCGGCCACTGCCGTCGGGTTGTATTTCGACATCGACCCGCTGGACATCCAAGCCGCCATAGAGGGATACTCGCCTTCGAACATGCGCTCTCAATTGTTGAAAACGACACGCAACACCGTCATCCTCGACGCTTACAACGCCAATCCGAGCAGCATGGCCGTCGCCATCGAAAATTTCGGGGAGATACGGCACCCCCGCAAGATAATCATCGCAGGAGAAATGAGGGAATTGGGTGCCGACACGGCGAATGCCCACAGGAAGGTGCTGGAGCAAATCAAGCGCCTTGCCATTCCACAGACATTCACCGTGGGCAAGGCCTTCAAGGCCGTCGCCGAGGATTTTCCCGGAGTGACCCGCTTCGAGGACACAGACGCCCTTGTCTGTTTCCTGAAGCAACACCCCGTCTCCGACGCCTTCCTGCTCGTGAAAGGCTCGAGAGGCAACAAATTAGAACAAATCATAGAATACCTATAAAAAAGACCCCATGAACGAAAGAGTTGTTATCATACCCACATACAACGAGAAAGAGAACATCGAAAAAATCATTCGCTATGTCTTCGGGTTGCGGCCGCGTTTCGACATCCTTATCATCGAGGACAGCTCTCCCGATGGCACGGGAGCCATCGTGAGAGGCCTGCAACAAGAATTTCCCGCCCTGCACATGATCGAGCGCAAAGGGAAATTGGGCCTCGGCACGGCATACATCACTGGATTCAAATGGGCCTTGGAACACGGATACGACTATATTTTCGAAATGGACGCCGACTTCTCGCACAATCCCGACGACCTCGTGCGCCTCTACGACGCATGCAGGAACGGCGAAGGCGACATGGCCATCGGCTCCCGTTACGTGACCGGGGTCAACGTGGTGAACTGGCCCATGGGACGGGTTCTCATGTCTTATTTTGCCTCCAAATACGTGCGTCTCATCACGGGCATGCGAATCCACGACGCCACGGCCGGATTCGTGTGCTACACCCGGCGGGTGCTGGAAGCCATCAATCTGGACAGAATCCGCTTCAAGGGATATGCCTTCCAGATAGAGATGAAATTCACCGCATGGACGTTGGGATTCAAATTGAAAGAAGTGCCCATCATTTTCACCGACCGCACACTGGGCACATCCAAAATGAGCGGCGGAATATTCAACGAGGCATTCTGGGGCGTCATCACCATGAAACTGCGCAGCCTCGGCAAGAAAAAAAGAAAACAACCTTAATGACACACACCATGAAACGACTTATTCACGGCGGCACAATCATCAATGAAGGAAGAATGTTCACGGGCGACATTCTCGTGAGCGGCGACAAAATCGAAAGCGTGACGGAAGGCCCCGCCGACCTCCCCGAAGAAGACATTGAACGCATCGACGCCACGGGCAAATTCGTCATCCCGGGAGTCATCGACGACCAAGTCCATTTCCGCGAGCCGGGCCTCACCCACAAGGGCGATATCGGCGAGGGAAGCCGCGCCGCCGCCGCCGGAGGAGTCACCTCGTTCATGGACATGCCCAACGTGTCGCCGGCCACGACGACCAACGAGTTGCTGCAGGCCAAACAGGAAATCGCCGCCGCCCACTCGGTGGTGAATTATTCGTTCTACCTCGGCGCCAGCCAAAACAACATTGAGGAAATCCGCCGGGCGGATCCGCGGACAACGTGCGGAATCAAAGTCTTCATGGGCTCCTCCACCGGCAATCTGTTGGTGGACGCGCCCACAGCCTTGGAGCGCATCTTTGCGGAGTCCCCTCTGTTGATCGCCACCCATTGCGAGGACAACACCATAATCAAAGCCAACCTCGAAAAATACAAACAAATATACGGCGACGACATCCCCCCCGCCTGCCATCCCCTGATTCGCAGCCGGGAGTGCTGTCTTGCCAGCTCGTCTTTGGCTGCCGCACTCGCCCGAAAGCACCACGCCCGATTGCACATTCTGCATCTGAGCACAAAAGAGGAAATCGGTTTGCTAGACACCGGCGACCGCCAAAAGAAACACGTGACGGGCGAAGTCTGTGTCCACCACCTATGGTTCAACGACAACGCCTACCACCAAAAAGGCAACCTTGTGCGTTGGAATCCAGCCATCAAAACGGAAGAGGACCGGCAAGCCCTTCTGCGAGCTTTACGGGAGGACCGCATCGATGTCGTCGCCACCGACCACGCCCCCCATCTCCTCTCCGAAAAAGAGGGTCCCTACACAAAAGCAGCCAGCGGAGGGCCGATGGTGCAACACTCTCTCCCCGTGATGTTTGAACTGGCCAAGCGGGGTGAAATCTCTTTCGAGGAGGTCATCGACAAAATGTGTCACGCCCCCGCCGACGTGTTCCGCATCGACAACCGGGGTTATCTGCGGAAAGGCTACAAGGCCGACATCGTCATTGTCGAAAAACAACCGTGGACCGTCACGAAGGACAATATCCGCTACAAATGCGGCTGGTCGCCATTGGAAGGTGTCACTCTCACATACAAAGTGCGCACAACCATTGTGAACGGCCGAACCGTGTACGACAACGGAGCCATCGACGAAAACGCCCGGGGCGAATTGCTCACATTTCATCCGTGAGCACGCCCCAAGGCTCAGAACACCAGCAAAATCCCCGAAGCCAACAGCAAAAGGAAAAACACGCACCCCACCCATTGGCGGCGGAGCACGATAAAATACCGCGACAGCACATAGGCAAGCGGCAGAAAAACCACCAACAGCACCTCTTGGCTCTCAAAAGGGATAAAAAACAAGGAACTGCCGACAAACAGCAACATCGACATCACGGAATACATGCCCCGCCGCTGGGAAATGACCATCGATGACGATTTAGGCCACATCCCCCCCAAAGCGACCAGCAACAATGCGGCCAAAAGCACGAACACCCCTGCCTGCCCGGACATGACCTCCCAAAAATCAACGCCGCTCTTCAAATTGTCCATAAACAAGAGAAGCGCGCCGGCCAACTCTCCGTTGTAAAAATAATAGGCTCCGGTCAACAGAACCACAGCCGCCACTCCCACCAAAAAAGCCATGAAATCTTTAAACATTCCTCTGCCTGAAAACGACATGGACACAACCGCCCACGGCAGCAACATCACCAACTTCGGGCACAACAAAACCGCCGCGGCAATCAGCCCTCCGAAATCGGAAAGAGGAGCGTTCCGGTTTGAATCGGCGATAGCCGCCTGCAACCGTCCCAACGCCCCCGTGACACACACCGCCGCCCACAAATAACCGCTCATCCCGTAATGGCACACCGTGCCCGCCGCCAATAAAGAATAAATCAAAGCGGGCAAAGCCGTCTGCTGCCCAAGAAACTGGTACTTGTTCGCCACCCAAAAGACAAAAAACGCCAAAAGCAGCAACAACAAAAGCCCCGCCATTTTTCCGCCGGTTCCTTCAAACAATCCGGCAAGAAAAGACAAGGACAAAACACCCTCCCCCTCGCAAGGGAGGGTCTTCACGCCCATCCCAAAATACACCCCCGCAATGGCGGCCACCACAAACGGCAGCCAATACAGCAGATACACGTTTTTCGATTTAAGCAACGCAACGAGTCTCATTCCCGCGGCCATTACAAATCAAAACCGATATCCCGGCGGAAATTCACCCCCTCGAAACGAATCTTGCCCACGTTACTATAGGACTGCGCCAAAGCCTCCCGCATTGTCTCGCCGAAAGAACTGACGGCAAGCACGCGTCCTCCGTTCGTCAACAAACGTCCGTCTTTCCGCTTTGTCCCGGCATGAAACACCATGCTGCCCTCCACATTCTCCAATCCCGTGATTTCCATTCCCTTCTTATAACTTCCTGGATAACCGGCCGACACCAGCATGACCGTCACGCAATAACGGTCGTCCTGTCCGAATGCCGCCTTCTCCAACTGTCCCTTGGCCATCTCTTCAAACAGAGTGAGAATATCCGCTTTCAATCTCGGCATGACCACCTCCGTCTCCGGATCGCCCATCCGCACATTATATTCAATCACATAAGGCTCGCCCTCCACGTTCATCAATCCGAAAAAGATGAACCCCTTGTAATCAATCCCTTCCGCACGCAAGCCCTCTACCGTTGGACGAATGATGCGCTCCTCCACTTTCCGGTTAAACTCCTCATCGGCGAACGGCACCGGCGAAACGGCACCCATGCCCCCAGTGTTCAATCCCGTGTCGCCCTCACCCACGCGCTTGTAATCCTTCGCCGAGCCCAGAACCTTATACGTCTTACCGTCCGTCAAGACGAACACCGACAACTCGATTCCTTTCAAAAACTCCTCGATGACGACCTGATTGCCGGCCTTTCCGAATTTTCCGTCCAGCATGGCGTTCAATTCCCGCTTGGCCTCTTCCAAATCGTCCAAGATAAGCACACCTTTCCCCGCCGCCAGCCCGTCTGCCTTCAGCACGTAAGGCGGTTTCACCCGTTCCAGGAACTCCACGCCTTGCGTCACGCTATCCCTCGTCACCGTTGTGTGGCGCGCCGTCGGAATTCCATGTCTCGTCATGAATTCCTTGGCGAAATCCTTGCTTCCCTCCAGTCGTGCCCCGGCCTTTCCCGGTCCCACAATCATCAAATCGGGGAATCGTCCGTCCGCCTCGAAATAGTCTCGCACGCCTTCCACCAGTGGATCCTCCGGCCCCACCACCAGCATGTCAATATCCTTCTCTTTCACGAATGCGGCTAACGCCTCGAAATCCGTCACCTTCAAATCCACGTTCTCAGCCACCTCCTCCGTCCCCGCATTGCCGGGTGCCACGTACAACTTTGTCAACCTCTCGCTCTCCTTTATCTTCCAAGCGAGGGCGTGCTCCCGCCCCCCGCTTCCTAACAACAATACTTTCATATCTTTTCGTTTTACTTGATTTCCGTCATCATTTCCCGCAAAGATAACCCATTTTTTCCATTCCCGTCACCAAACCACCCCGCCAATATAAATTTGGCAAATTTACACCGCCTTTCTTTGAAAGCATGGAAATCATTACGATATTTGCGTCACGATGATTACGAAGCAACAAAATAGAAACAATATAAATGTTCGCATCGTCCAAGAGTCCGTTTTACCCAAGCACGCAACAGCTTACCATCGACACGATTGACCGTGAAGAATACGCCCGCCTCGCGATAGTGCATTTCGCAAAACACAACGTAAAATTTCCCCATGAGGTCTTCGATGCGATTTATGACAATTATGAGGGCCATACATGGTATGTGCAATGCCTCCTCAACCGGCTGTATGGCTACTCCCGTGATGTGGACATGGATTTAGTCGCATACGCCACCCGACAAATCATCTCGGAATTGAGCTACCCGTATGCCGACTTGTTAAAAGCCTACCCCATAGGCCAGGTCCGTTTATTGAAAGCCATCGCCCGGGAAGGCTGCGTCAAGGAGATATTGTCCGGCAACTTCATCAGCAGACACCAACTCCGCGCGGCCAGCAGTGTGAGCACCTCACTGAAAAAGTTGCTCGACAACGAATTGGTCTACCCATCCGCCAATGGCTACACCGTCTACGACCGCTTCATGGACCTGTGGCTGCGCACGCAACCCTTCTAACCTCAACCTAAAGCACTGCGGCAACTTTCCGAATTCGCTCCAACCGTTCCACTAACGACTTGTCTTCCCGTGCGATCCGCATATTGTAATCCAATTGCATTCTCATCAACAACCCCGCACTTATTCCTAAAGCCGCCTCAAAAAGGAGTGCCGTGGATGTCGACAAAGGACGGCGGCAATTCAATATATCGTTCAAAATCTTGTAGGAAATGCCCGTTTCTTCCGCCAATTTCGTTTGTGGCAGATTCCGATACTCAATCTCTTCCTTGAGCAACTCGCCCGGATGAATAGCCCGCTGACAATTAACACTTTCCATAATCTCGTTATTTGTAATGGTTTGACAATTCTAAAATGTTACATATCGTCACAACTGACTCTAATGCGACTCGTTTTACTGTGAATTCTATTCGGTACTGGTCATTTACTCTAATTGAAGAAATACCCGCCTTATCCCCTTTCAACACCTCATAATTGAACGAGTTAATCACAACTATTTCCTCTATGCGGTTAGCCTGTTCAAGTGCCTTTATTCGCAATTGATATCGCTTAACAATATGCGGCTGGAAACGATATTTTTTATCTGTCGTTTTTCCCTCCTCATACAACTGCCGCAAATATTCTTTCTCAAATCTTATTTCCATTACCGATTTACCTTTTCACACCACAAAGATAATACAAAACTACAATATTCCACTACAAAAGTGGAATCAAAATCTCAGAACAAGTAAAACACCATAAATTTCTTTGCCAACCAGCCACTTTAATCCTTTGGTTCCCTCTTTCAATTTCCGTCGCCGGAGTCCAACACGAACCGTTGTCTCATTTCAACATTAAACAACAAAGGTTGAGAACGCCCTTCCGAAGATTTTCCCCCGAAAACGCATTTCCAACCCGAACAACAAAGGAGTCCATTCTTTCAAAATCGTTTCCATCATCTTGATGAGTTTATTCTGATTATTTCATCTCATATATCCTTTTAATATTAGCGATGCGGCAAACATAGCGATTTATTCCATACCCACCAATAAGTTTGCTCAAATATTTTACACGAAATCAACAACAGATTAATTATCTGCACAATAAAAACATCCTTATCGGTTTGCTAACAACCCAACAGATGACAATCTCATTCCCTTATTCCATGGTGAAAAATACCCATATCGCACTGTCCCAATGCGATTCCGCAATCCTTCTCCCTCAAAACCTACCGCTTAAAACCAAAAATGCGCATAACGCCCCGCCAAGACAACCTACGCTTGCGAATTGCCCTCCCCCGTTTCCACGACAGAAGAGACAAAAGCCGTGTCCACCTCCAAAATCTCGGCAACCTCCTCCGGCATCATACCACGACCAAGCAATCGGCGAGCGATGCGCTTTTTCTCCTCCATTCGCTCAACGGCTGAAAACATCAAATCCGCCAACTTGTCTATGGCGTTAAAGATTCTTTCCTTCCCCGCCCTCGTGGCCACATTGATATTACAGAACGTGGAAACATCCTTCCTCAACACCAAATAATATATCCCCGCTATCAGCAAGGCATAGAAAGCCTCGATGTCGATTCCCATCTGTTGAAAAAACTTCACATTCTTCTGCAACTCCTCGCTACAATCTTTCTCCCTTCCCCGAGCCTGCTTGCGCACAAAATCGTCCGGACAAGCGATTTCCCAACGCACAATGCACTGAAACGCCGCATTATTGTCTATCGCATTGTAAAACTCCTTGAGCACATTCGTGAAGAAATCCTTATAATCAGGACATTTATCGGCAATCTTGCTTAATATCAATGGAGTCCAAAAATCATTCTGAGCAAAATATTGCTTGAGCACCGCATCGAAACTCTCGTAATTCTCATAAATGACCCGCTTAATCACATTGGCCCGCTCCGACACATGATTAATCATCGGCTTCCCAAACCCCTGCTCGCAAATAATCTCCGTTATCGCCTTTGACAACGCCTGATTGATTTCCTCCAAATTCCGCCTGCGTCGCCTCTTCGGCTTT
>CALUHX010000002.1 GCA_944320555.1 uncultured Butyricimonas sp.
GGTGAATAGATGAGTTGTTTGTTGAATAATAATCAAGTCAACTTTTTTCAGGAAAGCACACTATCTTTGAGATGAATGTGTGTGTCGTTTATTGTAATCACAAAGTCTACATTTTTCAGGAAAGCACACACTCACTCCCATTGTTTGCCTTTACGAATTCTTTCTAGCTAATGGTTCAGTTTGAATAGTCTGAATGATTCTTTGAATAAAATCGGATTTAGCATCAGTGTAACCGTTGCGATTGTTCTTATACTTTAGCAACAGAAATATTTTGAGCTGTTCATACTCTCTTGCTATATCGGGATGTTCCATAAGATAATCACGAAAAAGGACTTCATTATTATCTTCAGTTCTGTGGAAATGAATATGGAAAACCTTGTCGGCATATCCTTTCAGAGTATATCCTTTGTTGAAACTGACGTGCTTTTCAGATTCTGACATACAGATATATCCGTTGGCCTCCATTATATCCTTTATCGGTTGCCAATCCGCATCGGCAGAAACCTCAACAAGAATATCGACAATCGGTTTGGCTTGAATATTCGGGATTGCCGTACTGCTTATGTGACTGATTATTGGATTATAACTGGCAAGCAAAGCTGACAATAATTCTATTTCTTGTTTCGCCCAATCTGTCCACTTGTGATTGTGTGGAACCAGAACTATCGGGAACAATCCCCAAAGTTCCTCCAAGGTCATATTCTTTCAGAGATTTATTCTTTTCCACTGTAATTCTCATACGTCTTTCTCGCTAAATACAAAAGTAGTGATTTTAATGAAAGAAGCCTATCTCTCTGAAAAGAGCATTAGCTCTTCATGGATCAACCTATTTTTTGTTTAGCTTTCAAATAAAACGGCAGACGGGAAGCCCGATGGCGGACGACAAAGGCCTGCAACTCGTCGTCGGCAAGGGAGGCAAGCAGAGGACGGGAAAAACGCTCCCGTCGCAACCGCTCCACGAGGATATCCACGGGCGTGTCCAGAAATATCGTCTCGCCCCGGCTGTTCATGTAGTCCATGTTGTCGAAAAAGCAGGGAGTCCCTCCCCCCGTCGCCATCACGAAATCATCCCCGCTCTCCCCCATCCCGCGCAACAGCTGTCGCTCCAATTCTCGGAAACAAGCTTCGCCCCGCGCGGCGAACAATTCGGGAATGCCGCATCCCGCCCGTTCCTCGACAGCCTGGTCGAGGTCGACAAAACGCAGCCCTTTCCTCAAAGCGAGATTCCGGGCGTAGGTCGTTTTTCCGCTGGCCATGTAACCGACAATGAAGTACTTCATCACTCCCGCCCCCTTACTCGAAATCCAAGCTCATCTGCGATTCCTCCCCCAACATCTCCGGATTCGTCACCTCAAAATCCACACCGGAAGCGTCCTCCTGTGGCGTTTCCTCCGTCTCTTCCTCCAAAGGCTCTATCTCCCGGATTTCCTTCACCTCGAAATTCGTCAGACGCTTGCCATGGGCTTTGTAGGACTTTTCCGCAATGAATTCTTCAGCGACGACCACCTCGGCCGGCCGATTCTCGTAACGCCCTCCGAACGTCAATTCGAAACGGGGACGGGCTTCCCCGCTCAAGCAAACAAGATAAGAACCTTTGACATCCCCGATGAATCCGGTCAAACGAGACACGTTCTCGAAACGGAACCGCTTAAGGTAAAAGAATTGTTGCTCCGCATCGTAAAATATCGCTGTCCACACCTTGTCGTGACGAAACTTCTCGATGACAAGATAGCCTTCCTCGTAATGATTGCTCGAATCGAAATCCGTGGTGTAGTACGTCCCGTTCTTGTTCACCACCAAAATCCGGTCATCCCCTTGGAATTCGCCCAAGTAGCGGCCTCGCCCGTCCGCATTCAAGCGCAGCACGTCCTCGTCTATCCAAATCTCGCGCCCGCCCAAAGTGGACGCACCTTTCTGCACGAGGGATATTTTATGGATGTCGTTTTTACTCAACTGATTGCCTTGCGAGTCGCGTCCTTTGATGGACAATCTGGCAAAATCGTACTCAAACACCAGTTTCTTCATACCCGGCTTCGGCTTCAGGCACACCTTGATTACCTCCGCCTCCCCGTTCGCATTGGCGCTAAAGTAAAGCACGCGGGAGCCTGCCGTTCCTTTCGTCAGATTATACTGCTTGTCGCGCGTCACGCCGGTGACGAAGAAACGTTTCACGTAAGAAGCCCCGTAACGCCCGTCACGATACGCCACGTTATAAACCGTGCGCTTGTCGTTTTTCTTGAACACGTTCACATACAACACATCTTTCCCGACAAACAATTTGTCGGCAATCTTCGTCACGTAGTAAGTCCCGTCCTTGCGGAAGACGATGATGTCGTCGATGTCCGAGCACTCGCAAATGAATTCGTCCTTTTTCAAGGCTGTCCCGACGAACCCCTCCTCCCGATTGATATACAACTTTTCGTTGGCGGCCACCACTTTTGTCGCCTCGATGTTCTCGAAACTGCGGATTTCCGTCAAACGCTCCCGTCCTTTGCCGTATTTGGCCTTGATATTCTGGTAATAAGCAATCGCATAAGGGATGATGTGCTCGATATCGTGTTTCACTTTGGCGATTTCTTCCTCCAGTCCCCGGATATGATTTTCCGCCTGTTCGGAATTGAACTTCAAAATGCGTTTCATTTTGATTTCCAGAAGCTGCTTGATGTCGTCGTCCGTCACCGGACGCAACAAGCGAGGCAAGAACGGCGCCAAACGGCCACGGACATGGGCAATCACGGCATCCAATGTAGCGCTTTCCTCGAATTCCTTGTCCTTATATATGCGCTCTTCGATAAAAATCTTCTCCAGCGTGGAGTATTGCCAGTCGGATTCCAGTTCCCCCAAGCGGATTTTCAATTCCGTCAGCAACAAGGCCACCGTGTCATCGACCGATTTCTTCAATATCTCGCTCACGGGCATGAACACCGGTTTGTCGTCCTCTATCACGCAAGAGTTGGGAGAAACGGACAATTCACAATCCGTGCAGGCGTACAAAGCGTCGATGGTCTTGTCGGAGGAGACTCCCGGCGCCAAATGCACCAGAATCTCCACATTGGCGGCCGTGTTGTCGTCAATTTTCTTGATTTTGATTTTCCCTTTTTCGTTTGCTTTCAAGATACTGTCTATCAACGAGGAGGTCGTCCGACCGTAAGGTATTTCCGTGATGCGCAACGTTTTGTTGCCAGGCTCTTTTTCAATTCTGGCGCGGATTTTCACCACGCCACCCCGCAAACCGTCGTTATATTTGGAAATATCTATCATCCCCCCCGTCGGGAAATCAGGATAAAGCAGAAAATCCTCATGCCGCAAGTAGGCCACGCAAGCGTCCAGCAACTCGTTGAAATTATGAGGCAGAATCTTGGAAGCCAGTCCCACGGCGATTCCCTCAACCCCTTGGGCCAGCAACAAGGGGAATTTCACGGGCAACGTGACCGGCTCCCGGTTTCTTCCGTCGTATGACAATTTCCACTGGGTCGTCTTCGGATTAAAAGCGACTTCCAACGCAAATTTGGAGAGACGCGCCTCGATGTAACGGGGAGCCGCCGCATCATCGCCCGTAAAGATATTCCCCCAGTTTCCCTGACAATCCACCAGCAAGTTCTTCTGCCCCAGTTGCACAAGCGCGTCGCCAATGGAAGCGTCGCCGTGGGGATGGTATTTCATCGTGTTGCCGATGATATTGGCCACCTTGTTGTATCTTCCGTCGTCCATCTCCCTCATGGAGTGCAGAATGCGCCGTTGGACAGGTTTCAACCCGTCGTTCACGTAAGGCACGGCCCGTTCCAGAATCACATACGAGGCATAATCCAAGAACCACTTCTCGAACATGCCCGACAGATGTTGGATGGAACGCACTCCCCCGTTCTCTTCTTGCCGCAAAGACGGCGTTTCTTCTTCTCCCCTCTCCTCGTTATTTATCTCGTCGCTCATAATTCATAAATTTAGGAACTTCAAATCTCATCCTTTTCCACGTACAGGTTGTCAATAATAAAATCCTGCCGTTCCGTTGTGTTTTTGCCCATGTAATAGGCCAGAATCGTGTCTATCGAATCCTGCTTCGTCATGCGCACCGGCTCCAAGCGGATATCTTTGCCGATAAACCCGCGGAACTCGTCGGGCGAAATCTCCCCCAATCCTTTAAACCGGGTAATCTCGGGCTTCGGAGCCAAAGCCTTGATCGCATTCTCCCGCTCAATGTCCGAGTAGCAATATCTTGTCTCTTTCTTGTTGCGCACACGAAAAAGCGGAGTCTGCAAAATATACAAGTGTCCCGCCCGCACCAAATCCGGGAAAAACTGCAAAAAGAATGTCAACAACAACAAGCGGATATGCATCCCGTCCACATCGGCATCGGTGGCGATAATCACATTGTTATAGCGCAACTCCTCCAACCCGTCCTCAATGTTCAACGCCGCTTGCAACAAATTGAATTCTTCATTCTGATACACGATTTTCTTCGTCAACCCGTAGGAGTTCAAGGGTTTGCCGCGCAGGCTGAACACCGCCTGCGTGTTCACGTCCCGCGATTTCGTAATGGAACCGCTTGCAGAGTCTCCCTCGGTGATAAAAATGGAGGACTCATTTTTCCGTTCGTGATTGGAATTGAAATGCACCCGGCAATCCCGCAATTTCCTATTGTGCAGGCTGACCTGCTTGGCCCGCTCCCGCGCGATTTTCTGAATTCCAGACATGGCTTTCCGTTCTTTTTCCGTCTCGACAATTTTGCGCAACAACAATTCCGCCGTGTCGGGATTGCGGTGCAAATAATTGTCCAATTCCTTGGTCACGAAATCCATGATGAAGTTGCGCACAGAGGGGCCGCCCGGTGCCATGTCCTTCGACCCCAATTTGGTCTTCGTCTGCGACTCGAACACCGGCTCCTGCACCTTGATGCTTATCGCCGCGATAATCGAGGTACGTATGTCGCTCAACTCAAAATCCTTTTTATAAAAATCACGGATGGTTTTCACCACGGCTTCCCGGAAGGCGGTCAGGTGAGTTCCCCCCTGCGTGGTATTCTGACCGTTCACGAAAGAATAGTATTCCTCGCCATATTGCCGTCCGTGCGTCATGGCCATCTCTATATCCGCGCCTTTCAAATGAATGATGGGGTACAAACCCTCGCCATTCATGTTCTCCGTCAGCAAATCGTACAACCCGCGCTTGGAATAAAACTTTTGTCCATTGAAAACAATGGTCAATCCCGAATTCAAAAACACATAGTTTTTGAACATCGACTCAAGGTAGTCGGTAATAAAATGATAATTGCCGAACAATTCTTTGTCCGCCAAAAAAGTGACCAATGTGCCGTTCCGCTCATCCGTCGAATGGACATCGCTTTCCTCCTCCAAAACAGCCCGGCTGTATTTCACTCTCTTCGTCTCTCCGTCCCGAAACGACTGGATGACGAACGTCTCCGACAAAGCATTCACCGCCTTGATTCCCACACCATTCAACCCGACGGATTTCTTAAAAGCCTCGGAATCGTATTTGGCCCCCGTGTTCATCTTCGACGACACATCCACCAGTTTGCCCAACGGAATTCCCCGCCCATAATCGCGCACGGACACGGTACGCTCTTCCACCTTAATAACAATTTCACTCCCGGCCCCCATGGCAAACTCGTCGATGGAATTGTCCACGACTTCTTTCACCAAAATATAAATGCCGTCGTCCATCGACGTTCCGTCCCCCAATTTTCCAATGTACATTCCAGGACGCAAGCGAATGTGCTCCCGCCAATCCAATGTACGAATAGAATCTTCCGAATAATTCTCTACCATAAAACATCCATGTTTTGCGCAAAAGTAACAAAATCGCCCCGAAAAAAATAATTTTTCCCCCTTCAAAAAATAAAAAAGAGGCCGACTCCACGCCGACCTCTCCTCACTTCGTCGAGATGACAGGATTTGAACCTGCGACAACACGCCCCCCAGACGTGTACTCTACCGGGCTGAGCTACATCTCGATTGACGATGCAAATATACACATTTCCGCAATCCCTCCAAAAAAATTCAGCACAAAAAATCACCCCTTGTCCGAATCATTTTCACACACCACTGCGACACAACCATTTACACGCGACACGAATTTCCCAAAACCAACAGTCTCCCCACAAAATTCCCCTCAAAATAAGAATGAAAATAAATAACGCTCTCTTCCATATTTTTCAAACGATTACGCTTTAATAATGCCATTTTTTTATTAAACTTGCGTCTGCGAAGAAACGAGATTACAAACATAACAATTAAGATATAAACAACTCATGCAAAACAATGTAATAGACCGCAAGATTGTCGACGAGAAACTAAACGCATGTGGCATTGAAGACATGGAAGACGCCACAATTCGCGACATCGTGAAGACGGTGAACATGATCGAGGCGGAAAGCGGCTCGCGCTTTATCCGCATGGAAATGGGAGTCCCGGGGCTCGCGCCCTCCAAAATCGGCATCGACGCCGAAATAGAAGCCTTGCGCAACGGATGCGCCCAATTCTACCCAATGTTGGAAGGCCTTCCTCAACTGAAAACGGAAGGCTCTAAATTCGTGAAAAATTTCGTGGACATCGACATCAAGCCGGAAGGAATCATCCCGACGACAGGCTCCATGCAAGCTTGCTATGCGGCATTCATGGCCGTCACGGAATGCGTCAAAGGCAAAGACTGCATCCTGTTTATCGACCCGGGATTTCCCGTTCAAAAGACACAGGTGCAAGTCATCGGCAAGCCGCTCAAATCGTTCGACGTGTATAACTACCGCGGAGAGGCACTGCGGGACAAATTGGAAGAATACCTGTCGCAAGGGGACATCGCCGCGATCCTGTACAGCAACCCGAACAATCCGGCATGGATTAGCTTCACTCCCGAGGAGTTACAAATCATCGGAGAGATGGCCAACAAATACGATGTCATCATTTTGGAAGACCTGGCCTATTTCGCCATGGACTTCCGGCGGGACCTGTCCCGCCCGGGAATTCCACCCTTCCAACCCAGCGTGGCCAAATACACCCAAAACTACATCCTGATGATTTCAGGCTCCAAAGTGTTCAGCTACGCCGGACAGCGGCTGGGACTCATGTGCATCTCCGACGCACTGTACAACCGGAAATACGAAAACCTGCACGCCCGTTTCGGAGGATTGGGCACTTTGGGATACACCATCGTCAACCGAATCATCTACACGATGACCTCGGGAACCACGCACTCCTGCCAATACGCCATGGCCGCCATCCTGCAAGCCGCCAACGAGGGCCGGATGAACATTCTGGAAGGAGTCAGGGAATACGCCGAACGGGCACATGCCATGAAAAACCTGTTCACGAAATACGGTTTCCAAATCGTATATGACAAAGACCTGGACGAACCCATTGCGGACGGTTTCTATTTCACGCTGACCTATCCGGGATTCTCGGGTGGCGACTTGGCAAGAGAGATATTATATTATGGTATCTCCGCCATACCGTTGCGTGACACGGGCTCCACGAAGCAAGGCCTGCGCGCCTGTGTCTCTCAGACAGGTTTGGAGCGCATGCCCGAATTGGAGGAACGGCTGAAAGCATTCGCCGCCGACCACCAATCATGACGACAGAGACAAAACGAGATAAAAGTGATAAAAACAATGTTAAATATAAGAGGAACCTTTCGTGTTTACCATTTTAATTTATAATTTTATCCCGAGTTTAGATTGAAAACTATAAGACAAAACACTAAATTTATTTATAAATCGTAATCTATTCAATTATGGCAAAATTCAGAGGCGCTATTGTCGTTGACAAAGAGAAATGTAAAGGATGCGGCTTGTGCGTGGCAGCATGTCCCGCCAAGGTGCTAGACCTTGCCAAGGAAGTTAATGGTAAAGGCTACCATTATTCCCAAATGGTAAACCCGGAAGCATGTATAGGATGTGCCAGCTGCGGTCTGGTATGCCCTGACGCAGTAATCACCGTTTACAAAATAAATGTACAATAAGAATAAAAACTACCCAAATGGCAGAAGTAAAATTAATGAAAGGTAATGAGGTAATAGCTGAGGCAGCAATCCGTTGCGGATGCGACGGCTATTTTGGCTACCCTATTACCCCGCAATCCGAAGTCATGGAAACTCTCATGTTGCGCAAACCGTGGGAGGAAACCGGAATGGTCGTGTTGCAAGCAGAGAGTGAGCTAGCCTCCATCAATATGGTGTACGGCGCTGCCGCTACCGGAAAAAAAGTGATGACATCATCATCCAGCCCCGGAATCTCGTTGATGCAGGAAGGTTTAACCTATTTGGCAGGAGCGGAACTTCCCTGTCTTGTTGTTGACGTGGTTCGTGGAGGCCCAGGACTGGGTACCATCCAACCGGCGCAAAGCGATTATTTCCAAGCCGTGAAGGGAGGCGGACACGGAGACTACCACTTAATCGTTTTGGCTCCGGCCTCCGTTCAGGAAATGAATGACTTCGTAGACCTCGGCTTCGAACTGGCATTCAAATACCGCAATCCGGCCATGATTTTGGCCGACGGCGTCATCGGCCAAATGATGGAGAAAGTGCAACTGAGCGATTACAAACCGCGCTGGACGGACGAGGAAATCGAAAAGATTTCGGGCGATTGGGCCTTGACAGGCAAAAAAGCCAACCGCCAACGCCACATCGCCACTTCCCTCGAATTGGATTCCTATAAACAAGAAGTTTTCAACCAAAAACTGCAAGCCAAATACCGGGAAATGGAAGAAAAAGAGGTGCGTTGCGAGGAAATCGCATGCGAAGACGCGGACTACCTGTTCGTGGCTTACGGTTCTTGCTCCCGCATTTGCCAGAAAGCGGTCCAACTGGCCAGAGAAAAAGGAATCAAAGTCGGAATCCTACGTCCCATCACGCTTTATCCTTTCCCGACCAAAGAAATCGCCAATTTGGCCAAGAAAGTCAAAGGCATCTTGACTGTTGAGATGAGTGCCGGTCAAATGGTCGAAGACGTGCGTCTCGCAGTGAACGGCTTGATCCCCGTTGAGCACTACGGACGTTTCGGCGGTGTAATCCCGACCCCGGACGAAATTGTTGAAGCACTTGAAAAACAAATTATAGGAGCATAGTTATGTCAATAGAATTAGAAGATATAATCAAACCGGAAAACATCGTCTACAAAAAAACTCCGGTACTTACCGATAACGTTATGCACTACTGCCCTGGGTGTTTGCACGGGGTGGTTCACAAAATCATCGCCGAAGTTATCGAAGAAATGGGCATTCAGGACAAGACCATCGGAGTTTCTCCGGTCGGATGTTCCGTGTTAGCATACAATTATCTGGATATCGACTGGGCTGAGGCCGCCCACGGACGGGCTCCGGCTCTTGCCACCGGCATCAGCCGCCTGCACCCGGAAAAATACGTGTTCACCTATCAAGGGGACGGGGACTTGGCTTCCATCGGCTGTGGAGAAATCATGCACGCATGCAACCGAGGAGAAAACATCGTGGTCATCTTCATCAACAACGCTATCTACGGAATGACCGGCGGCCAAATGGCCCCGACGACCTTGTTGGGCCAAGTGACAGCAACCACCCCATACGGCCGTGACGCCAAGTTGAACGGATTCCCGCTGAGAATCACCGAGCTAATCGCACAATTGGACGGAACATGCTATGTCACCCGCCAGACGGTTCACACGCCGGCTGCCGTTCGCAAAGCCAAAGCCGCCATCCGCAAAGCGTTCGAAAACACGAAAAAAGACAAAGGGACTTCTTTCGTGGAGATTGTCAGCACATGTAATTCCGGTTGGAAACTGGATCCTATCCAAGCCAACAAATGGATGGTTGAAAATATGTTCCCGAAATATCCATTAGGAGACATGAAAGATATTTAATCAGTCGATAAACCAAAAAAGTATGACAGAAGAAATTATTATAGCAGGATTCGGAGGCCAAGGAGTTCTTTCCATGGGAAAAATCTTAGCCTATTCTGGAATTATGCAAGACCAGGAAGTGGCCTGGATGCCGTCTTACGGTCCTGAAATGCGCGGCGGCACAGCCAACGTGACCGTGATTTTAAGTGACGAACGCATCAGTTCTCCTATCTTGACCCAATACGACACAGCCATCGTGCTGAACCAACAGTCATTGGACAAATTCGAGAGCCGCGTGAAACCGGGAGGAGTGCTGATTTATGACCCGAACGGAATCACACACGAGCCAACCCGCAAGGACATCAACATCTATAAAGTAGAAGGAACCCGTCTTGCCGCGGAAGCCGGAAACCCGAAAATCTTTAACATGATTATCCTCGGAGGCTTCTTAAAAGTAAAACCCATCGTGAAGTTGGAAAATGTGGAAAAAGGCTTGCAAAAATCATTGCCAGCCCGTCACCACAAAATGATACCGATGAACATCGAAGCCATTCAAACGGGTATGAATCACGTGGAAGTTGTCAATCAACTATAACGACACAGACAACCCCGGCAAAAGCCGGGGTTTTTTATACCCACTCATTTCCTGAACCCAAAAGACAAAATCTCCCGCAGCCATCCCTCACCTACTCCATTTCCCACCCGCATCAACCGCGCCTCCACGACACAGGCAAAAAAAAAGCGACACCCCGGCAAGTGTCACTTCCAGATATTAAAACACAAAATCATCTCTTTTCATGCCGATAGCGGACGAACACCTCCATGGCCTCGTATTCCGCCATCCCCAATTTGTTATACAAATCGGCCGTTTCCCGGTTACGATCCTCCGCCCGTTGCCAAAACTCCCTTGGATCGTCGCCCGGATAGGCCGGCCCGTTATTTTGCGAGCCGTGTTTGTAAATGGCCCGCCGCTTGATGGACAACTCCGAAGGACTCACCGGCACGGCCATGTCCACTTTCTCCACCTCCCACTCCATCCATGCGCCCCGGTACAGCCACACGTAGCAATTCTTAAACCACTCGTCATCGCACACCACATCGAAAGCCCGCATGATGGCCTTCAGGCACGTGCTGTGCGTCCCATGCGGGTCCGCCAAATCACCTGCGGCATATATCTGATGAGGCTTCACCTCGCGCAACAAATCCACTATGATTTTTATATCTTGTTCTCCCAACGGATTCTTTTGAACGGATCCCGTCTCATAGAACGGCATGTTCAAAAAATGAACATGATCCTCCGGTATGCCGATAAAACGACAAGCGGCCAACGCCTCAACCCGCCGTAATGCGGCCTTATAAGACAACACCTCCCGGGATTCCGGCTCATCCATCTTGCGGGCCGCAGCCAACGCCTTCAAGCGCTCGAACACCTTCGCCGGCTCGTTCTGATTCCCGTTGGCGTTGCGTGTGAAACGGTCTGCCACATCCAGCATCTGATACACATAATCGTCCAGCACAGCTATGCTACCAGAAGTCTGATATACGGCATGCACCTCGTGCCCTTGCTCCACCAAGCGGGCCTCCGTGCCCCCCATCGAAATCACGTCGTCGTCGGGATGCGGGCTGAAAATCAACACCCGTTTCGGATAAGGCAATGCCCTCTCCGGACGCGTCGAGTCGTCTGCGTTGGGCTTGCCTCCCGGCCATCCGGATATCGTATGCTGCAAATCGTTGAACACGGCGATATTCACCTTGTTAGCGGAACCGTATTGCGCCACCAAATCTATCAACCCGTTTTCCACAAAATCCTTGTTCTCCAACTTCAAAATCGGCTTACCCACCGTCTGACACAAGCGCACCACCGCCTTCCGCGTCAATTTCTCGTCCCACGCCACCTTGCTCACCAGCCACGGACGGTCCACCCGCGTCAGTTCGCTCGCCGCGTCCATGTCTATCACAAACTGCACGTTCGGATGCATCTGTAAAAACGTGGCCGGAACGGAATCGGAAACTTTTCCTTCCACCGTCGCCTTGATAATCGGAGCCTTCTTCTCCCCCCACGCCATCAGAATCACCCGGCGAGCCTGCATAATCGTGCCCACCCCCATCGTGATGGCCTTCGTGGGCACCAATTCCCGGCTGCCGAAATCCTTCGTCGCGTCCCGGATGGTCAAATCGTTCAAATACACTTTCCGGGTCTTCGAATTCAGCAACGACCCCGGTTCGTTAAAACCGATATGCCCCGTGCGGCCGATACCAAGAATCTGCAAATCAATTCCACCCGCCGCCTCAATGGCCTTTTCGTAATCCCGGCAAAAACGGTCTATTTCGTCCTCCGTCTTCAACGTCCCGTCAGGTATATGGATGTTTTCCGGAGCGATGTCAATATGGTCGAACAAATGATAATGCATGAAATAATGATAGCTTTGCTTGGACTCCTTTGCCATGGGCAAATACTCGTCCAAGTTAAAAGTCACCACATTACGGAAAGAAACACCTTCTTCCCGATGCATTCTCACCAACTCTTGATACAACTTGATGGGCGACACGCCCGTCGCCAATCCCAACACACATTTTTCACTACTGGCGGCTTTCGCCTTCACCAAGTCCACAATCTCGCGGGCCACCGCCTTGACGGCACACTCCGCATTCTCATAAATCTGGACAGGCATTTTTTCAAACCTGTCCGCCCCCTCACCTCTCGCAATGTAACTTTTCGTAATCATATCACGCGCATATTTTTTTTACTCATACAAAGCAAATGTCATTCCCGTTTTCTGGTGCAAATGCCCCATTGCCATCAATTGCGTTCCCAAAATCGCGGCATCGCCGCCCAAATCGCTCAAGCGCAACTCGCAATGCCCTCGAATTCGAGCCAAAGCATACTTATTCATCGCCTGACGCACAGGGACCGTTATCAAATCCCCCGCTTTTACGATCTCGCCTCCTAACACCACCATGTCCGGATTGAACAAATGAAGCAACGAGGCGATCCCCTCGCCGACTTTCTCCCCCACTTGTTGCAACAACTCAATGGCTGACAATTCATCCTTGCGGGCGGCCCGGATCACTCCCTCCAGCGTGACGGACTCCCCGTCAGGCATCTTCACCATCCGTTCCTTGGCCGCTTTCACGATAGCACGACTCGAAGCCACAGTTTCCAGGCATCCCACCTTACCGCACTGACAAGGAGTGTCGAGCCCCGAAATCCGGATATGTCCGAACTCTCCGGCCATTCCATTCCCCCCGACATACAACCGGGAGTCAAGTATC
The DNA here is from genome assembly GCA_944320555.1 of uncultured Butyricimonas sp. Taxonomy (GTDB): domain Bacteria; phylum Bacteroidota; class Bacteroidia; order Bacteroidales; family Marinifilaceae; genus CALUMT01. The sequence goes on from CALUHX010000002.1 coordinate 13,094, forward strand.
ATGCCCAGCCCGACACACTCGTTAATACTTATACACAACACATTATTAATCCCCTTTGCCACGCCAAAAGCGTGTTCTGCCACCGCTATGGCATTCGAATCGTTATCTATAAACACAGGCATTTCCAACAATTGTCCCAGACGTTCTTTCAAACCGGGATTCTCATAAGTCAGATACGTGTACGTGTTGCCCTCCCGGTCTATCAACCCCGGCAAGGAGACTCCCGCCACCCGTATCCTGGAGCGTTCGACGCCCAAAAAGGCCAACGTGTCCTCCACCCGTCCGGCAATGTCATTCAAGACATCATCCCTCTCCGCCACCTCCAATTTCGACGGATAGACAAAAATACGCCCGACCACCTCATGTTTCAAATCAAACAAGGCCACCTTCAAATATTCCCGCCCCACGTCCACGCCCAACACGAAAGCGGCGTCTCGTTTCAATGAAAAAATATGCGGACGCTTCCCTCCTCCGGACGTTCCACATCCCAAATCAATCACCCAACCCTCCGCCATCAACTCTTCCAGCATCCGGCCGATCGTAGGTGCCGTCATATTCGTCAGACGACACATCTCCGGCTTCGACAAATCCCCCTGCCGATACAAAAAGCTCACGATATTCCGCTTCTGCGTGCAGCGTTTCTCTTTCAAGCCAGGCAACCCGCCTTTGGTTATGACGTCAGACACATTCATTGCTCTTTTCAATTAATTACGGAAGCAAAGATACAAATACTTTCTAAAATATTTTACAAAGCAGACAAAACTTTCTCATAAAAATTATTTACCGGATTTCGCAAACACAAAAAAATTTATATTAACCGCACTCGCCTTTTCCCATGCCTAATCACGAAAAAAACATTATCTTTGTCCCCCGAAAGTGGAAAGATTTGGCTGATTGCAACCACGGAAAAAAAGTGCTAAAACGCAAACTTACTTCTGAATTTCAACCATCCATGTACTTTCCTGTAATTTATTAACCACAAAAAACAAATGAATTATGGGATATTTATTCACCTCTGAATCAGTGTCGGAAGGCCACCCGGACAAAGTGGCGGACCAAATCTCCGACGCAATCCTCGACAAAATCCTCGCCTTCGACCCCAACGCCAAAGTGGCCTGCGAGACCCTTGTAACCACCGGTCAAACAATTATCGCCGGCGAAATAAAAACAGACACTTATGTGGACGTGCAACGCGTGGCCCGCGAAGTAATCAACAACATCGGCTACACGAAAAGCGAATACATGTTCGACGGCAACAGCTGCGGAGTCCTCAGCGCCATCCACGAGCAATCGCCCGACATCAATCGGGGCGTCGTCCGCGACGACCCCATGGACCAAGGTGCCGGCGACCAAGGCATGATGTTCGGCTACGCCTGTAACGAAACGGACAACTACATGCCCCTTCCCATAGAATTGGCGCACCTGCTTTTGCAGGAATTGGCCAAAATCCGCAAAGAAGGAAAACAAATGACCTACCTCCGTCCGGACTCAAAGTCGCAAGTCACCATTGAATACGGAGACGACAACAAACCCCTCCGGATACACACAATCGTCATCTCCACCCAACACGACGAATTCATTCTCCCTGATGACAAAACGAGGGAAGCGCAATTAGCCGCCGACGAGGCCATGACAAAACGCATTCTGCAGGACGTAAAGGACATACTTCTTCCCAAAGTGAAAGCCCAATTGCCTCTGCGGGTCCAAGAACTATTCGACGACAAGCTAACCCTGCTCGTCAACCCGACCGGCAAATTTGTCATCGGAGGTCCGCATGGAGACACCGGCCTCACCGGACGCAAAATCATCGTGGACACCTACGGAGGCAAAGGAGCGCACGGAGGAGGAGCATTCTCGGGCAAAGACCCGTCCAAAGTCGACCGCTCCGCCGCATACGCCGCCCGCCATATCGCCAAGAACATGGTGGCGGCAGGAATCGCCGATGAAATGCTCATCCAAATCTCTTACGCCATCGGCGTCGCGCAACCCGTCGGCGTATACGTGGACACAAGGGGCACCGCCAAAATCGGACTTTCCGACGCGGCCATAGCCAAGAAGGTCAGCGAAATATTCGACCTTCGCCCTAAAGCCATCGAGCAACGGCTAAAACTGCGAGAACCCATCTACCTCGAAACCGCCAGTTACGGCCACATGGGACGAACTCCGCGCGTCGTGAAAAAGACATTCACGTCGAACTACTGGCCGACCGTCGAAAAAGAAGTTGAACTGTTCACATGGGAAAAACTCGACTATGCGGACCGCATACGTGCGGCGTTCAACCTCCGACCATAAAAAACACCACAGACTCGACTTTAACCACAAGAGGGCGACTCAAGTCATTGAGCCGCCCTTTCGCTTTATTATCCCAACTTCCACCCCTACCCCAGAGGCAAGTTAGGGGTAACGGGCAGGTAGCTTGGGGGTAGCAAGCATTAAACAAATAATTTCTTATTTATCTGACCCAAGTTTTCTATTTGTAAACAAATAGCAAACAAATAGGAGACAAATAGCAGACAAATAGCAGAACCCTTGCTACACCCTCGCTACCCGCCCCCTACCCCCAACTTACCCCAAGGGTGCCGACCGGAGCGGAGAACGTAAAAGATAGAGGAAAGGGAAGGGGTTTTGGCAAAAACGCCGTATCTTTGGCGACGAACCAAAACGGAGACAATATGACAAAAGATATCACTTGCCTCACGGCACCGGGAATGGCGGCGGCATGGGGCGAAGAGCGGACAGTGGAGGCCCGGCTGCCGCTGACGACAAGCGAGGGACTGTTGGAGGCCACGGAGCGGGTCGGGACACGCTACGCGCTGGTGGTGACAGGCGAGCGGGAGGCCGCACCGGGGAGCGGCATGGCGCGGAGGCTGGCAGAGGTGGCAGAGGCCACGGGAGCCGCCATCGTGTATGCGGACTACCGCGAGGAGCGGGACGGACAGCTGTTCCCCCATCCGCTAATCGACTACCAGGAAGGGAGCCTGCGTGACGACTTCGACATGGGGTGCGCATGGCTGGCCCGGACGGAGGCCCTGCTGCAAGCGGCCAGGGAACAAGGCGGGAAATACCGCCACGCCGCCCTGTACGCCGCCCGGCTGAGGATGTCGAGGGCGGGGGGAATCTTCCATCTGCCAGAGATATTGTACACGGCCCGGAAGAACGACACGAGACGGAGCGGGGAGCGACAGTTCGACTACGTGGACCCGCGCAACCGGGAAGTCCAGGCGGAAATGGAGGCGGCGTGCACGGCCCACCTGCGAGCCATCGGGGCCTACTTGCCGCCACGGACGGCGAGAGCCGACGCGTCGGGAGCGTTCCCGGTGGAGGCGACGGTGGTGATACCCGTCCGCAACAGGGCAAGAACCATCGGAGAGGCCATAAACTCAGCCTTGCGCCAACGCACCAGCTTCCCTTTCAACGTAATCGTCGTAGACAACCACTCGACCGACGGAACGGGCGAAGCGGTGGAGCGGCTGGCGGCACAAGACAAACGGGTGACACACGTGATTCCGGCGGCTGACGATCTGGGTATCGGTGGATGTTGGATGCTGGCGGCGCACCATAAGCAATGCGGACGATACGCCGTGCAGCTGGACAGCGACGACCTCTACGCCGGGGAAGACACGCTGGAGCGCGTCGTGCGGATGTTCCGGGAAGGAGGATACGGGATGGTGGTGGGGAGTTACCGGATGGTGAATTTCCAGTTGAAAGAAATCGCGCCGGGAATCGTCGACCACCGGGAATGGACGGCGGAGAACGGGCACAACAACGCCCTGCGGGTGAACGGACTGGGAGCACCGAGAGCGTTCTGCACCAATGCGCTGCGTCGAATCGGAATGCCCAACACAAGCTACGGGGAAGACTACGCCGCAGCCCTGGCCATCTGCCGGGAATACATGGTAGGAAGAATCTACGAGCCGATATACCTCTGCCGCCGGTGGGAGGGAAACTCGGACGCAGACCTGGACCTGTCCCAAGAGAATTCCCACAATCTATACAAAGACCGCATCCGGACCATCGAATTGCTGACACGGCAAGGCCTGAACCGACACGGGGAAAAAACGACCGCCGAGGAGGAAAGACTGGAGGCCTTTTTCATCCGGCAACTGGAAACGTGGCCCTTGGCAAGGAAACGCTACCAAGAGTTAGAGGGAATCAAACGACGGACCATCGATTTCGGGGAATTCCGGATGGAGGCGCAATGCAATCCCGCCCGCATAGGGTCGGCCACGGCAAAAATCGACGAGGCGTCATTGCAAGCGAGGGCATGCTTCTTGTGCCGACAGAACCTTCCCCCCGAGCAATCAAGACTGGAGTTCAACGACGAGCTGGAGATACGAGTGAACCCGTTCCCGATATTCGAGCGACACTTCACGGTGACAGCCAAACGACACGAGCCGCAACTCATCGAGGGCCATTTCGGGGCGATGCTAGACCTGGCGAAGCGATACGCGGGATACACCGTGTTCTACAACGGGCCTGAGAGCGGAGCCTCCGCCCCTGACCATTTCCACTTCCAACTGGTCCCAAAAGGCTCCATGCCGCTGGAGAACGACGTGGCGCATTGCCGGAAAACACTCCTGTTCGAGGACGGCAAGGTGACGGCGGAACACATCGCAACCTACACGAGGAAAAACATCATATTGCGAGGCAAAAAGGAAGAGGAGATGCGCAAGGCGTTCGAGGAAACAATGAAGGCCATGAAGGACGCCGTGCCTGGAAAAAAAGAAGCGATGATGAACCTTTTCGCCTGGCGCGCCCAAGAGGAATGGACCGTCGTGATATTTCCCCGGAGGCGGCACCGCCCCTGGCAATTCTTCGCCGAAGGACGTGAGCACATCCTGTTCAGCCCGGGCTGCGCGGACTTCGCCGGGCTCATCATTTCCCCCCGGCAGGAGGACTTCGAGCGGCTGGACGCCCCATTACTCCGTGACCTGTTCGGACAATTGACTATAAACGAGGAAGAATGGGAAAACATTGTGAAACGTTTACAAGAGAAAAAGTGAAAAACCTAAAAGACATAGAGGTGGGGGTACTATTCGCCCCGGAAATCCATTTCCGCTTAAACGGGCGATTCCGCCACGAGGGAGAATACTACTCGGGAGCATACACGGCCATGCGGCGGGATGGAAAGATTCTTCTGAAAGGCGAAGGGAAAGAAGAAATCGTGGCGGACGGGTTCACTCTCACTCCGGAGCAATTCGAAGAAGCCGACTTTGACCTGCCAAACGTGACCATAGGCATTCATTTCCATTGGGAGCGAGAGGAGAATCAAAAGTTCCGGGGAGCGTTGAGGCTAATCGACGAGGGTGGGCACCTGACGGCGATAAACATTTTACCTTTGGAGGAATATTTGAAAAGCGTCATCTCGTCGGAGATGAACGCGGCCTCGCCGCCGGAACTGCTCAAGGCGCACGCCGTCATATCGCGGAGCTGGCTACTGGCCCAAACGCGGCGGAAGGCGGCGGGGAGCGGGACACGCGCCTCGCTCCGGAGGACGGAGGAGGAAATCACGCAATGGTTCGACCGGGAGGACCACGAACGATTCGACGTGTGCGCCGACGACCATTGCCAACGCTATCAGGGAATCAGCCGAGTCCACACACCGTCGGTGGCCGCCGCCATAGAGGCCACGCAAGGGGAAGTGCTTACGTTCGGAGGAGAGGTGTGCGACGCGCGTTTCTCAAAATGCTGCGGGGGCGCAACGGAACGATTCGAGACCGCATGGGAAGAAACACCCCACCCCTACCTGACGAAAGTGGTTGACAACGCCACCTCCCCCGCCACCTCCACGGACTTGCGCAAGGAAGAAGAGGCAAAGTCGTGGATCGCCGGCTCACCGGAAGCGTTCTGCAACACGAAAGACCGGAAGATTCTCTCCAGCGTGTTGAACGATTACGACCAGGAGACCCACGACTTTTTCCGCTGGACGACAAGTCTGACCGCAGAGGAAGCGACACGGCTGGCAAAGGAAAAACTGGGAATAGACTTTGGACGAGTGACCGCATTGGAACCCATAGAACGCGGAGTCTCGGGACGCGTCACGCGTCTGCGCATCCGAGGGACAAAGAGATGCATCATTATCGGGAAAGAGTTGCTTATCCGCAAGGCTTTGTCGCCCACGCATCTATACAGCTCCGCTTTTTTCGTGGAGACGGAACCGGACGAAACGGGACTGCCCGGGCGGTTCACGCTGCGGGGAGCGGGATGGGGGCACGGAGTGGGTCTGTGCCAAATCGGAGCGGCCGTAATGAGCGCGCGGGGGTATTCGTACCGGGAAATCCTCGCCCACTATTTTCCGGGGACCAAAATAGAAAAGATTGAAAACCTTAAATTACCGCCGAAAGAATGAAACAAGCATCACCATGGGGATGGGTGCCCACTCTTTATTTCGCCCAAGGATTGCCTTATGTGGTGGTCATGACCGTGGCAGTCATCATGTTCAAGAACATCGGGGTGAGCAACACCGACATCGCTTTGTACACCAGCTGGTTGTACCTTCCTTGGGTCATAAAGCCCTTGTGGAGCCCCCTGGTGGACATTGTGAAGAGGAAGCGATGGTGGATTGCGGCGATGCAAGTAATCATCGGGGGCAGCCTGGCAGGCATCGCGATGACGCTGCCCGGCGAACACGCCTTCCGTTACTCTTTGGCGTTCATGTGGCTGCTGGCGTTCAGCTCGGCCACGCACGACATCGCCGTGGACGGCTTCTACATGCTGGGACTGACGGAACGGCAGCAAGCGTTCTTCGTGGGAATCCGCAACACGGCCTACCGGATAGCCATGCTGACGGGCCAGGGAGCCGTGGTGATGCTGGCGGGATGGCTGGAGGAACGCTACGGGATGCGGCTGCCGGAGGAAGAGGCCGTGCCCGCGGCGTGGAGCGCGACATTCTACGTGCTGGCAGGGGTGTTCGCTCTGCTGTTTGCCTACCACCAATGGACATTGCCGCACCCGGAAAGCGACCGTCCCTGCCGTGAGGGGGGCAACCCGTTGGCGGCATTCGGGAGAACGTTCGCAAGCTTTTTCCGGAAGCGTGGAATCGTGCCGGCACTGGCGTTGATTTTGCTATTCCGGTTCGCAGAGTCGCAATTGGTGAAAATAGCGTCGCCCTTCCTGCTGGACGGACGGGAGGCGGGAGGACTGGGACTCTCCACGATACAAGTGGGGACGATTTACGGGGCTATCGGACTGGCCGCCTTGACGGCAGGAGGCATCATCGGCGGAATCGTCATGGCCCGCCACGGATTGCGGCGCTGCGTCTGGGGAATGACAGCCGCCATGAACGTGCCCAACCTCGTATACCTGTACCTGGCCTTCGCCCAACCCGAAAGCGAATGGATTGTGTCGGCATGCGTGGCCATCGAGCAATTCGGTTACGGGTTCGGCTTCACAGCCTTGACTTATTTCATGATGCTCTTCTGCAAGGGTCCGCAACAGACGGCGCACTACGCCATTTGCACGGGTTTCATGGCTTTAGGCATGATGCTGCCGGGCATGATTTCAGGGTATATCCAAGAACTGCTGGGATACCGGAACTTTTTCATTTGGATAATGGTCTGCACCATACCAAGCTTCGTGGCCGTAAAATATGCCCGCTTTCCAGAAAAAAATTCGGCGGAGTAAGGTGGACGTATCAAAAATTCCACTATCTTTGCCCCCGCATTGGAAAGATGCAGGAGTGGCTGAACTGGCACGCCTGGAAAGCGTGTAATCGCCTAAAGCGATTCGGGGGTTCGAATCCCCCTCTTTCCGCAAAGGAAAAAAGAGTTAGAAAGGCTGCTAACTCTTTTTTCTTTTTCAACGGTAACGCAAAAAAACAGACTATGGACGATTTACAACACGTGGGATATAGCCGGGAAGTGATAGAATTTGTCACTGTGGCAAAAGAATTCTGCAATTACCTCGAAAACCTGGACGAGGTCGAGACAAGCACATTTTTATCCAAAATGCAAAAATTCATTCCTTTGATTTACCTAAAAGGAAGCCTGCTTCCCTCCTGCGAAATCGACTCGCTGGGATGGGCGGAAGACCACGTGACGGAAGAGGACTACAACCAACTGCATTCGACGCTTAAATCGCTGCTGGGCGAACACGACGAGTATCTGGAAGTGTTCGACGACAACATGCAATACAGCGAGGCCCCGGTGGTGAACACCATTTCCGAGAAACTGGCTGACATCTACCAAGACCTGAAGAACTTCATTTGCGCTTACCGTGGAGGCATGACGGAAGTAATCGAAGAAGCCTTGTGGCAATTGAACAGCAATTTCGAATCATATTGGGGAAAGTCATGCGCCAACGTGCTGCGCGCCATCCATGCCGCCGTGTACAAGGTAAACAACAACGAAGGGAATTGACGATGATGATGTTCAAAAAGACCATCGAGGAGGAAGAAATCGACAAACTGCCGTTGTTCACGTATGAAGGGGAAATCAGCGTTATCGACCAAAAGGCGAAAATCGGCAAGGCCATCCGGGACTTGAAATGTTGGCCGCGCATCGGCTTCGACACGGAAACAAAGCCCGCCTTCCAGAAGGGCGTGGTGCACGACGTGGGGTTGCTGCAATTGTCGTCCCCGGAACACGCCTACCTGTTCCGCCTGAACAAGACGGGGCTGACCCCAGACCTTGCAAATCTGCTGGCCGACGAGAACATCATGAAGATTGGCGTGGGAATACGCGACGACCTGCGGGGACTGCGCCACTTACGGGAGTTCACCCCAAAGCAATTCCTCGACCTGCAAGTTTTCGTGAAAGCCTTCGGCATAGAAGAGATGTCATTCTCCAAACTGATGGCCATCATTTTCAACGTGCGCATATCCAAAAGACAGCGCACGTCCAACTGGGAAGCCCCCATGCTTACCGACGCACAAATTCATTATGCGGCCACCGACGCCTGGGGGGCATTGAAAATGCACGAGGCGTTATTATCGGACGCTCCGCCCCGTTTGTCCGCAAACTGACAAACACTCCACTCAAACTTCCTTTCCCCCTCCTGCCAACGCTCACGCACCCAAATCCTCTGTTTCCCCCGACTTTTTCCCCCCGTTTTGACTTATTTTTCACGGGCACGCCACCTCATTTCCCCATATTCCACACCTTCCATCGCCTCTCCCGCCCATTGTATCACACTATATATAAACGCATTATCCGTCACACCCCAATTTTATCAAGAAAAAGGGACTCAAATGTTTGGCGGATGGGGAGAATTTTGTACTTTTGTGGCCGGGTAAGTCCTATGCGACCAGCTCCTGTCGAACTCCCCCAGGGTCGGAAGGCAGCAAGGGTAGATGGTTGTAGCGGTGCGACATAGACCGCTTACCCTTTTAAAACGCCTCTTTAGCTCAGCTGGCCAGAGCACGTGATTTGTAATCTCGGGGTCGTTGGTTCGAATCCGACAAGAGGCTCGAAAGTTCTTAAATCAATGCTGTTGTAGCTCAGGGGTAGAGCACTTCCTTGGTAAGGAAGAGGTCTCGGGTTCAAATCCCGATAACAGCTCGGAAAAGCAGTCGGATTACCGACTGCTTTTTTCGTATAACGACCTGGCCTTCGGATTACTTTTTGTATCGTCTGATGTCGCAAAGCAATTTTCATAAATGACCGTACACTTGAAATCGTCCGATGCGCTGATGCCGTCCAGCAGTTTACTGTTGACCCAAATCGGTCATTAGAAAATCGGGCTTTCATTTTGCGTGAAATATGCCATGATTATGGCAATAATTAAGATGTGCAATGTAAATTTGGGTCATAATAAAGGTTGCTGTCTTACATTTTGCTCGCAAAAATTTCTAATGACCGATTTACTGTTGATGAGAATCATGCTGTCGCCTTCCGAGAACGAGACGTGACTATCGTTATAATACAGGTCGCATTTCCCTTCGTGACAATACACATGAGCTATATGTTGGTCGACTTCTTCTGTGCCTAAACTGTTCAAATGATATTCTATAACAACATCGTTACGCATAATTAAATTATGTATTGCTTTTTGAGCGATTAAAAGTAGCAAAAAAAAGAATATTAGACGCATGGTTATAGATTTTTGTCGTTATGGGTATCAGTTACGACATAGCAGCGCAAGGGCTGTCCGTTTTTGGGGAAGCAAACCGATGAAAATATTGATTGACACGCTCCGTATATTTTGCGCTTATCACAATTTGCAGACTCAAATATTTCAATTTACGATTAACGCAGAATCCCAAATCACCTCTTGTACTGTCTGACATAGCAAAGCAACTCTTCTCGTGTGACTTTGGGATTATTAAAAGCAAACTTCATCAACCACGCCAGACATTTCCGTGTCTCGACAGGCGAATCTATTCCCAACGCCCCCATCACTTCTTTGTCGCCTAACGGCAACACATAATCAAACATGTTCATTCCCTCCCTTTCCAGTTCTTCCACACGCCGCAGTATATTGGACACTTGGTCCGGCATACGGTATTCCGGGACGCATGAGACATTATCCGCGGCGACAAGCGCAAGCCAATCATAAAACCCCTCCCCCAAACCATATTCCATTTTCCGGAGCGCCCTGTCTTTCATGCGAGAACAATCATTGCCCCAGTCTTTCGCACGCATGTGGTTGGCCACAAGCGCGACCACCCTTCTCCTCACGTCATTTGAATACCCCAATCTTTTCAGAATGGCATCGCTCATGCCGGCAGACACCAATTCATGCCCGTAAAAATGGGCCACACCGTTATCGTCCACCGTTTTTGTCTTGACTTTTCCGATGTCATGCAACAATGCGGCCATCCTCACCACCCGATTCCGCGGCACTCGTTCCACCACGTCCAAGGTATGTTCCCAAACGGTGTCCAAATGACTCCTGTTCTGAGTCGTCAGGCAAGTCTCCTCCAATTCGGGGATAAACCGCCTCATCTCCCCGCTCCTCCTCATCCATTCCAGAAAAGCCCCCGGTCTGTCGCCCGCAAGCATCCTTTCAAATTCATGCCGTCTCATCGCCATAAACCAACTCTGTTTAGAACGGATAACCTATGGCCAAATGGAAGCCTATGCCGTCGCCGAACTTGGATATGTTGTAATATCCCGACTTGTCCGGATTCTTGTAAGGCGTATGCAAAGCGACACCCAAGTCCGCGCGGATTACAATAAAACCGATATCGTAACGCAATCCGAACCCCGTCCCCAAGGCTATCTCGTCCAACAAACCCGAAAACTTGAACTCTCCGCCGGGCCGTTTCTCGTCGCCCCGCAAAAGCCAAACGTTACCCGCGTCCACAAACAAGGCCGCATTCAAACTGCTCATAATCTTAAAACGCAACTCCACATTCCCCTCCAACTTGATATCCCCTGTTTGATCCAGATAGGCCGTCGAGTTATCGCTCTCCTGATGGTAACTTCCCGGCCCGAGGGAACGAATCGTGAACGCCCGAATGCTATTTGCTCCTCCGATATAAAACTGCTCGCTATAAGGCATCACGCTGGAGTTCCCATAGGCATAGCCGATTCCGCCCATAAAGCGAAAGGCGAGCTGGGAGCGTTCGGTCAGCCGGCGGTAAACAATCATTTCCGAGGTCAACTTCAAAAACTGGGAATAGGGATTCCCGAAAATCTTTTTGCCCTCGCCCCGGTCGTTGCCGAAAATCCATTGCGCGGCGGAAAGCAGATTCCCCGCGGCGGTTATCGTGTTCTGCCAATAGAAACGGTTCGGATTGCGGAGAGTCGTTCCCCTGTCATAGGTATTCGTGTAAGATATGGAGGGAATAAATTGATTGTCAAAACTCAATGCGATTGCCGGATTGTTTTCCATCGTCTCGTCGAACTCCGGAGAGGTCTCCAGCAAATACGTGTAATTAATCTTCATCGGGGTGACGCTATGGTACATCCTTCTGGACGACTGGAACTCATAAGTGGCTGATCCGGAGAATGAAATCATCCGGAAAAAGGTGTGACGGTTCAACAAATCCGCTCCGACTTGGAAATTGGTCCGTTCGGGATACCCTTTCTCGCTTGTCAGAAATTTGGGCACCAACAGGCGGGGCACCGACAATCCCACGTTCAATCCCAACTCATAAGAATTAATCAGCCCCGAAGAAGTGGCTCCTTGCTGCTTGCCCGTCTGCCACTCGTACGCGCCGTTCAACTTGAACGAAAGATTCTCTCCTCCCCGAAACGCGTTCTTGTTCGTGATACTGAACGCCAATCCAGGCCCCAAGAGGTTATTGGACTTCGAGGAGACACCCAACTCACACTCCATTTCCACTGGCAAATCATACACGGCGTTTATTCTCACGTCCAGTTTGCCCAGATTTGCCGAATCCATCGGAACGACCTCCAGGTTTGTGTACTTAAAAATGCCCAACCGTCCCAGCTCCGCTTGCGTCTGGCTCTGCCGCGCCAAAGAAAAGAGGTCGCCCGGACGCAACTGCACACTGCGCTCTATCACTTTCGGGCGCAAATCCAAAGGCTCGTTGTAGTGAACGGCCACGCCATGCAAATGAAGGCTATCCCGCGTTTTCTCCTGCACATCGTCGCTCAAAACCAGGCTCACCTCTCCCACACGGCAAGGCATCAGGGCCAACTCCGGCACTCCGGTCTTTAACGCGACCCGCACGTCGGCCGTTCCCTTTACCCTTGTCGTGTCCACCAGAATCTCAATATAATCCGACTGGAAATAGTAATATCCAAGCCCTCTTAGCAGGCGGGTCAACCGCTCCCGCTCCTCGTTCATCACGCTCAGGTCATAAACCATGCCCGATTTCAACGGACTGAGCGCTCTCGACCTCTGCACGATTGTGTCCATACGCCCCCGCCATCCCCAATACTCCACGTTGCCCAACACCAACGGGCGAGGAAACCACACGTCATACGTTATCTTCGCCTTTTTGGGATTGCGCTTATTATAAACCAACCTGTAATCCGTGCGCATCCCGAAATAGCCGTATTCTTTCGCGGTATTCTCCACCACCTTCAACCGCAGGTCCGGCTGCACGTCCGAGACAAGCACCGGTTGCTTCGCCAACTTTTTGTACAACCAATGTTTAAATCCCCGTTGTTTCCTGACATTCCAGTTATACACCCACAATCCCGTCGGGAAAGGCGTGCGCACGTAGGGAGCGTACAGCGGATTGTTCGGAGGATACGACAAGGCGCTCGTGATGGAACTCGACGGGCTGGGCGCGTTCTTTTCGTCTTCCACCTCGATGTTTATCTTCTTCACTCCCGTGTACAAAACGTCCTCCTCCCCCAGTTTCCTCACCGTGGAACAAGACACGCACCATATTCCCGCCAACAGGACAATGACATACCCCTGCAACCTATTTTTCCGATAACCCATTTTGCTCTACTTTTTCAACTTGTCTGTTTTTCTTCCGTCTGAACATATCCAAAAACTCCTGGAATTTTTTCCGCAACACCACGCTGATACCCGTCTGCGTCACCTCGCCCTCCAACACGCTCTCGTAACCCGTGTGCCGGAACAACTTCAAAAAATACTTGGAACTGTTGCCAAACATATATTCCAGCGAAATGTCGTCCACCAGGTTCTCCTCCATCCCCCCGCTTTCCGCAGGATTGTTGTCCGTGGAAATGCGACCACCCACGGACACCCGCACCTTGTTGTTAAACAACCGCTTGGAGAACTGGTAAGAATAATCCGTCTTTTTCGACTCTCCTCCTTCCGTCACCTGATTGTAAGAGTTAATGCCGAAACTCAAATCCACTCCCTTCAGATGTTTGCGCGACCATTCGTTCAATTCTTTCTCGACCAGATTGTTGATGGCGTTGTCCGACACATTGTTTTTCGCCACCGTCCCCGGTGCCGTGTACGTGCCGTAAAGCATGAGGTTCATGGCCTCCTTCGCCCGCTCCTCGGGAGTCATCCCCGCCAACTGGTTTTGAATCGTTATGTCTCCCGTGGCGGACAAATCAAAAGCCACGTCAAGTTTCTCCAACGAGCCCCCGACCTTTATCATCGCCTGGAAATTCACCAAACGGGAATTCTGGCTGTCGTCCGTCACGCTGGCGCTGATGGTCTCCGCCGCCGTGACGTTTATGTCCGGATTCATCAAATCCCCTTTCCACTCCACGTAATTCCCGTCCTGAATTTTGAATTCTTTTGTCCCGATGACCGGCAGTCCGTAAGAAATCAACCCGCCCGAAAGCACGTAACGCCCCACCAACCGGGAGTCGCCCAACGGATTCAAGGAATAGGTCAACTCGCCTCCCCCCTGAATGGACACCCGATCCTGGTTGCTGCTGGAGAGCAACACGTTCATTCCCACCGTCGGGTCTATTTTCACGGACAACAACAAGTCAAGGCTCGTCGTCTTCAGTTGTTCCAGCGTGTCGGCCTTGTTCACTTTCAGCGTGTCCTGAAACGACACGAACCGCACCACCTCCTCGCTCTTGTCGCTCACTTCCAACGGCGATGATTTCAAAGCGTAATTGATGTCCGTGTTCGCCAATATTCCCACGTCCCCCCTCACCTGCAAAGCGTTCAACGGACCTTTTATCGTCGTGGACAAATCCATGTATGCCCGCCCGTACACAATCGTTTTGTCGTTCTCCTCCACTCCGATGACTTGAAAATTCTTAGCTTTCAACGAAGCGTTCATCTTAATGTCGGCAAAAGAGGTGAAATCCACGTTCCCGCCAAACTCCAAACGACGTTTGTTCGGGGCGATTATCCCCCAGCGGTTAAAATCCAACACGTTATCCTTTATCACAAGCGGAACGGAGTCTATCGAAAACGTGGTCCCTATCATGGCTGCCTCCGCCTTTCCATCCTGAAAAGCCAATTCCCCGTTCAGCAGCGGAGCGTCCATCGCCCCCGTTATGGCGACTTGCCCGCGCAAGAACCCTTCCAAACCGACCGTACCCTCCGGCGTGAACACATTCGCCAAGCGCAAAGGGAACTGGGGAATCGAGACCTTCACATCCATTCCCTCCGACCCGCCGTCCGCCAATGCGCCTTTCACCCGCACAGCGTCGCTACCGTCCACGCTCAACCCCGCGTCCACCTGCCGGCCGTTTTCTTCCCCCTGCTTGTATCGCATTCCCAACTTGATATCCCCGACCCGTTTCTTCAAATAGGCCAGTTCGTCAATCCGCACCTGCCCCGCCAAATCAAGCCCCTCTCCCGCCGTGGCCACGTGAACGTCCACGGCAAGCATCCCCGCCATTTCCGGCAAAAACGACATGGCCTCGGAAATCCGTCCCAAATCGATGCCTTTTATGTCCACGTCCAACGCCTCCGGCCTGTCCCGGTCCTTTCCCCTCGACACAAGGCGCACCCGCTTGTCTCCATTCAACAATTTCAAATCAGCCGCGACCATTCCCTCCTTCGACACCCGGATGTAATTTCCCCTGTTCACTTGCCAAGACATATATCCCAACACCAACGGCAACGGGGAAATGCTCACGGAAACCGCCTCCGGCTCGAACGCCACGTTGGCCCCCACGTTGAACACTTCCTCGCGCCCGTCCCCTTTTTCCCTCAAACGCACGTTCACCTGATTGTCCACCACATCCCCGTGTACTCCCAACTCCGCGACTCCCTCCAACTGCTCCGGCGAGGCACAAACGTCCACGCCGTAACGCAGACTCCGTTTGTCCCGGAACGCCCCCGCACGCACGCTGTCTATCACGAATCCCCCCACGGCCACACTGTCCGTCCTCGCCTCCAGTTTCCAGTCGTCCCCGGGCGCATACCCCGTGGAAAGGGCAAAATCCCGAAACCCGACGGAATTTCCCCGCAAATAGCGGCTGACCAGATTATCTTTTCCTGCCGAAATCTCAAACTGAAATGCGGGCAACGCCTGTTGCACCTTCTCCGCGTCAAACGCATAGGCATTCAGTTGCTCCGCGACTATCTTCCCGACTTCCGACAATTTCTCCACCAACACCCCCACGTTCTCCTCTCCCGTGAAACGAATCTTCAAATCGCCGGCGTCCACGCCCAGTTTCGTTTGCCGCCCGCTCGCCTCCGCCTGCAAACTCAAATCGCCCAACTGATATTCTTGTCCATTGTTCAAATTCATATCCGTGAGACTCGTCCGCAAGCCCGCCTCTCCGGACATCCGCCACTCCCCCTCGATGTTCATTCCCAAGGCGAAAGCCAGCTCGTCCGCCGAAAAACGCAACGCCCGCAAATCCACCCGCCGGATGTCTCCTTCCAACGCTCCCCGGTAAAACTCGTCCGTCACCTTCCCCTCAAACGCCAGATCCAAATCCAACGCCTCGTTCCCGCTGCTCAATTCCCCATTCAGTTCCCCTCCGGCCATTCCTGCCCGCAAAACGACGTCCTTGTAATTATACCCTTTATAATCCAACGACTTCAAATCCAACTCCACCCGTCCGCTGTCCCGGGTCCAGTCCCATCCTTGCCCGCGCGCCCGCACGCTTACGGTCACCCGCCCTATCGAATCGCCCGGCAAAAAAGCTTCCGCGTCAAAATCCCGCATATCCAATGTCAACCGGTAACGCCGACTCTCCAAACCATAATGCGCGTCTCCCGCTATCTCCCCGTCCCCTTGCGACAGATTCAACCGGACATCCGCCTCCTGCTCCTTCAACGCCGCCAGAACGTTTAACCGCAACGAGTCCGGAACCGTTATTCCTCCTCCGGTGAACACGTCGGCCACTCGGCCGTCGTCCACCCGCAAATTCATCTCCACCTGCCCCTCCATATTCTCTCCTTTCGTCAACGAGCTCACATTCCCCCGCATGGCCAAAACCAACGTGGAGTCCACCTCGAGACGCAATTCCGGCAAATCCAACTGGTTCAACGAGCCTTCCGTCCTCGCCGTCAAAGCAAAAGAACTCTCCCGCAACAGCTTGCCCACCTCTTCATCTACGCCCTGCACAAACGGTGCCAAATCGCCCCCGCCGAATTTTCCCTGCAAATCAACCCGCAAAGGAGAGTCCTCCCCGAAATCCGCCAATCCCGCACCCACCGCCACATCCACGGACAACTGACTGTTCAAGGTTCTCACGGACAACCCGTCCACCTTCATTGCTTTTTCTCCCAACGTCACATTCCCCTCCAAATCCTTCACCTCCAACCCTCCCGCCTCACGCAATGCGATATGGCGGATCCTCGCGTCCACCTCCGTTCCCCGGTTATACACGCTGTCTATTTCCAACGAAAGCCCTCTCACGTTAATCACTTCCGGAAACGCCGCCGTGTCGGGCGACACACCTAACGGACGCATATAAAAACGGCTGTCCGCCAACGCCACCCGCCCCACGCTCACCGTCCACGGCAAAGTTTCCGCCGTGTCCGCCACAACGTTGGCCGCAGGTTCCTCCTCCCCCGTCAACAACTCGCAATACCCCTCCTCCAGGCTCACCCCGCCAATCGCCACCGTTTGCCGCCCCAAGTCGATTCCTCCGTTCCGGATTGCCGCATTTCCCACTCCGGCCCTCATCGCGCCACCCATCTCGTAATCCACCTGACTCAACGCAATCTCCTCAACCCTCAACTGCCAATCCAACGGCGCGCCGCCTCCCGTCGTGTCCACCTCCCCGCTCGCCTTCCCCGGCTCAAACCTCACCCGTCCGCGTTCCAACGCCAACAAGGAAACGTCCGCCACCCGCCGCTTCAAATCCACTTCCCTCACCTGCAAACGCAACTCCCCCACCCTCGCATCCAATAGCATCCCGGACTCCGTGTCCCGATACCGCACCATGGCCTGCCGCACCCCCAACTCCTTCACGCTGACCACGCCTTTCAATATCCTGCCCAATCCCACGTTCACCCGTATCGTCTCCGCCGCCACCAACGTGTCCTGCCGCCCGTCCCCCACAAAAACGTCCTCCACGTCCACATTCAACGGAAACCGCAGCAACACCCTCCCCACGGCGATATCCATCCCCGTGCTCTCCGACACGCTTTTCTCCACCTTGTTTTTCACGAAATTCTGAACCCCGGGCACATACAACAAACACGCCGCCACCACGACAATCCCCACCACTCCCGCCAAAAGGAGCGACACCCACTTCGCCAATCTTTTCCATATTCCGGCCACATGCTTCTTCATATCCTGACAATCTTACCCCACAAAAATACGAAACATTCCACAATCCACCACCACCATCCTCCCACATTTTCCCGTAATGATTGCTCATGCCACCGTCCCTATCTCATACAAAAACTCCGGAGCCAAATCCGCCCCGTTCGCCCACTCTATCGTGACGGAGGTCAAGCCGTATTGCACGAACAACTTTTTGTCCCGTAACGGAGCAAAAACCTCCCCTGTAAGGTAAGGCTCCAAATCCACAACCTTACGTATATTATCGCTAAATGTGAGAAGCAACTTATAGCCCTCCACATAATCCACGTCAATTACTCGTAACATAATCGTTCAATTTAAAGGTTCAATTTTACCAACAGACTCTCCCCTTTGGACTCTTTCCCAAAGAGTTAAAATTTCTTTTTCATGCAAATCCATCCACTCATTCACCTTTGCTATTACTTTCGCAGGTGCTTGTCCATCCACCACCCGCTCCAATACACTCATCGAACATTCGTAATCACCATAAGTAAAATGAACATGAGGTGGATTATGATCTCTCCAATAAAGGCTAATGACTATTCCAAAAAATCTGCAAATCTCAGGCGTAACATTCATTTTTTTTCAATTATACGCAAAGGTAGCAATAAAAAATAAAAAGGAGATTGCAGAAAAACAGAAAATCACGCCGCCCCCCGCATTTGCAAGAAGACGGCGCAATTCTTCCTTTCCCCCGGCTCACTCCACCGTCAGGCGTGTGCGCTTCCGGAGGACTTGCCCGTCGCGGGTGACGCCCTCCAGCACCACCGTGTACGTGCCCGGCATGTCCGCCGTGTAGAACGACACCTCCGTCTCCCGCCCCGGCTCCAACTTCACCACCGGGTTCCAGTATATCGTCGTCCGCTCGTCGTAGCGGTTGTCCCGCCGCACGGAATCCACGTCGTAGCGGGGAACGTAAAAGGCTTCCGGAATCTGATAGCCCAACAGGCGAATCGGTAAGACATTCGGCCGCTGTCGGGGCGTGGGCGGTATGAAATTCGTGTTCGTCGTGACAAGCAACACCCCGTCCTTACCCTTTTCCCCGAAAAACAACTGTCCCTTCAGCGGCTCCAACAACGAGATGCTTGTCACCTGCTCTTTCCGTAACGCCCGGACAAACACCATCTCCTCCTCCAAATCGTTCAACAACACATACAAATCCTTCCCCCGGTATTGCAACGTCAGCTCGCCGTCCTCCCCCACCTTCTCCGTCACGCCCGGTATCGCCCACGTCACCAGTTGAAAGAAATCCCCGTCCGGCAAGTCCGCCAGTTTGGCCGAGTCCGCCTGATAAAGCGCCAGATGGTCGTAAAACGAGTAACTCTTCTTCACCTTGCTTCTTTTCACCTCCACCTCCTCCAGAATGTACACCCGCTGTCCGTCCACATAATAATAGTCCCGGGAAAACCGGTCCATCACCCCGTCCTCCTCCTCTTTCGTCTCCATCGTGTTGGGCAACTGGTAGAAAGGCTCCAGAAAACGCTCCGGGTCCACCGACACCTCCACGTTCCGCCGTCCCCGTCCGGCAAGCGCCTTCATCCCCTTCTTCCCGCTCCTCTCCTTACCCGCCTTCAACGCCTGCACGAAAAACAGCGTGCTGTCCCGGAACACCAGGTCGTCCACCTCGAAACGCCCCGCCGTGTCCGTCTCCGTCATCCGGTAGTCCCCGTAGTTCGAGAGCAGCACGATTTCCGCCCCGCCGGACTCCTTGCCCCAAAAATTCGTCACCTGTCCCGAAATCACCTGCCCCAGCTCAATCTCGTAACGCTCCTTGGGGAACTCCCCCCGGGCGATTTTCTCCGGGTCGAAGCGGGTCCACCCGTGCGTCTGCATCACCAGGTCCAGATGTCTCGCCACCTCCTCCGTCGTGTCGCTGAAATAATAGCCCGGGTCCTTGATGTGTCCCCGCAAATAAGACGTCATCAACAAATTCGACACGATGTTGTCCTCCATCGGGTCCTGCCACACCTGCCCGTCGTCCGTCACCGACAGCGAGAAGCTGCCCGCCGACGCCACCTCCCCGGCCAGCCTCAACGAGAGCGTCACCCGCTCCCGGGCCGTGTACGACGACTTGTCCGACCGCGCCTCCGCGCCGTTCCCACTCGCCCGCCTCACGAAAAACTGCCGCTGGCTGTGCACCCTTCCCTCCCCGTCCATCAGCAACACCTGCGAGATGCCCTCCGGCAGCAGCGACGCGTCGATACGCCCCCGCGTCGGGCCGTCCACCCGACGCGCGTCAAACACCAGCCCCCGGCTGTGCACCACGGCGTACATCTCCTCCTCCGTCTCCGCCCGCTCGCCCCGCATCACCGTGTACTCCACCGCACCGCCATCCGTCTCCACCGCCACGCCCCAGCCCGTCTCGTCGCCCGCCGGAAGGACCACCAGCTTCTCACGCCCGTCGGCGGTCCGCACCCGGGCCCAGTACTTGTAACCGGCGTTCACCGGAAGCAGGAAGCTCCCCATCCCGTCGTGCTCCGAACGGAATTCCAGCATCCGCGTCATCCCCTGGTACACCTCACCGGACACCTCCACCGGCCAACCGTCGGCCCCCACCGCCTTGAACGCCACCTGCTGACGGTTGCCCGCCAGCAACCTTCCCCCTTCCGGGAAAAACTGTGCGTCGAAGTCCGTCCGCAAGTCCGGCAGATAAAGGTCCCGCTCGAAATCGAACGCCTTCTCCTCGTCAAACTCCACCCGCAGCACGCTGTTCGTGGAGTCCACCCTCACCTCGATCCTCCCCTCGTCGTCCGTCACCCGCCACTGCCCCGCAAGGGCGTTCCCTCCGGGGTCCGTCACGCACTTCACCCTCGTCCGGGCGTAAGGCTCCCCCTTCCCGTCTTTGAACGCCACCGTCGCCACGTATTGCCGTCCCTCCCGCCGGTACGTCACCTCCGTTTTCACCTTGGAATCCTGCGGGTTCACCACCCGTATCTTCTTCACGAAGGCGCGCTCCGTCCCCTGGTTCGCCAAGTTCAACGTGTACGCCCGCAGGCAGTACTCCCCCTGCGCCAACTCCTCCGGCAGGGGAAGCTGCCCGTAAAAGCAGGAGTCCACCGTCGCCAGCTTCACCCTCCCCACCAGCTTGTCCCGCTTGTCCACTAAGTCCACGTACACGAACCGGCTCGGTATCCCCGGCACGTTCAGCAGGTCGTGTACCCCGTAAGCCCGGAACCACACGTTCTCTCCCGCCACGTAGACGCTCTTGTCCGTGTGCAGGTAAATCTTCTCGTGCGGGAAATTGTTCACGTAGGCCGTGAAATTGTTCACCACCCGCTCCTCTATCCCGTCCTCCACGCCCGCCGCCATCAGCCCGGCGGCCGCTATCACCAATAACAAAGCTTTTCTCATCTGATCCTGTGTTTTATCGTGTCACGTCTGTTTTATTTCTCGTCCTCCGCCAACAGCATCCGGATGACGCTCGCCGGGACCGTCACCTTCACGTTCAGCTGCAAGTCCCGGGGCGGATAGTCCTGGTAATACACCGAGCGGATGCACGACACCATCGCCACCATGTTGCCCCGCCCGTCGAGAATCGGCCCGCCGCTCGACCCCTTGGCGAAGTCCGCCGTGATTTCTAACCGCCGGGCGAACGGGTCCGCCGGATCCGAAGTCTCCGCCCTCGACACCGCCCCGCTCGTCACGGTCCACGGGTAACCGCACGGGTTCGTCAGCGTCCACACCTCCGCCCCGGCGGGCAGGTCCTCGCCCAGCGGCATCGGCTCCAGCTCGTCGCCCCTCGTGTCTATCTCGAAAAACGCCAAGTCCGCCGCCCGGTTGTAGCTCAACACCCGCCGGATGGGATACACCCGACCCGACTCCGACGAGGCGAAAAGCAGGCTGTCCCTCACGTTCAGCGTCGCCGCCGTGTCAATTAGCTCCCGCAGCACGTGGTAATTCGTCACGCACACCCCGTCCGCTGTCACCACCACCGCCGATGCCCACGTGCTCACCTCCTCCGGCCGGGTTGTCTGCCGCAAATACTTCGACATCAGCAACACGCTTTCCCGCCGTCGTTCGGCGATCTCCGTCCCGTCCAGCCGCTTTCGTCCCGCCCGCAGCGGCTCCGCCGCCACCGGCATGTTCTCCCGCAGCCCCTCCGTTTCCCGTTTCAGCGTCGCCATCCCCTTGAACAGCGGCATGGCCGCCTTCAGCGAGTCCAACAGGACCTCTTCCACATTCCCGTGATAACGATAAACAACCTTTCCATCTTTCCGGTTCTCCGTCACTCCCTCCGCCATCAGGCAGAAGAGAAGCGCACATACCAAAAGCGACTCCCTCATCATCCTTATTTGAAGATGTCTGACAAAGTTTTCTCCAACCGCTCGCCCCGCAGGTCCACCGCCATGATCCGCCCCTCCGGGTCGATCAGGAAATTGCTCGGGATGCCCGTCACCCCGTAAGTCCTCACCACACTGTCGTTCAGCCCGCCCCCGCCAATCACCTGCGTCCACGGCATCCCGTCAGCCTCCACGACACCCAGCCACTTCTCCCGCGACTCGTCCAGCGAGTAGCCCAGCACCGTGAACCCTTTCCCCTTAAACCGTTCGTAAGCCTTCAGCACGTTCGGGTTCTCCGCCCGGCACGGGCCGCACCACGACGCCCAGAAGTCCAGCAACACATAGCGTCCCCGGAAGTCGCCCAGCGCAACCCGCTTCCCGTCCTTGTCCTCCGCCGCAAACTCCGGAGCCGGCTGCCCCACTTCCACCGACGGTGTCGCCTCCATCCGGGCGGCGAACTTCCGCCCCGCCGCCGACCGCCGCAACTCCTCCGTCAGCCCCCCGTACAGCTCCTCCACCCTCGACTTCTGCCGGGCAAGATTGAAACTCCTCGCTATCCAGTCCAGCGACACCACCGACCCCGGATGCCCCTCCACGAAAGCCTGCTCCACCACCCGCCGTTTACGCTCCATGCTGTCCCGTTCCGTCCTCAGCGCGCCCATCGACTCCCAGTCCCGTTCCCGGTAATACTTGCCAAACCGCTCCCGGTAGCCCGGCTCCCACGCCGTGTAAAACCGCAAACTGTCATTCAGTTCCTGCAACTCCTCGTTCGCCGAGGTGCCGCCCACCCGGGCGTCCGCCAGCCCCCTCCCCGCTTCCACAAGGATGTCCCCCTCCTCCAGGAACACAGGTGTCCCGAACACCGCAAAGTAATCCGCCGACGTGATTCCCTCATTCACCAACATCGCCGCCCGCCGGAAATGCGACACCCGCCCCCGCAACACGAACGCCCCCTCCCGATACTCCGCCGTGTCCACCCGCACGCTGTCCCGGTCGTCCACCCACCTCACGTACAACCGCTCCCGTTCCCTCGGCTCCCCCGTCCTCACCGTCAACGTGAAATTCCCTTCCTGTCTCCCGCCTCCGCACCCCACACAAAGGGCGCCAATCAAAATAAAAACCGCTTTCTTCATAACATCATTTGTTTTATTAATATCCATTTCATACTTTTTTCTCTTTTTTATGCTCGATGAAGGAGCTGTGTCAAAATAGTCAATTATACTCCTCCGTCTACTTCGCATCCACCTCCCCTAAATTAGAGGATAAGTTAATAAACATTGGCAATCAAGACCTTGCATCCTATTCATCAACCCTTCCCTTAAATTAGGGGGAGTAGCCCAAAGAGGGGAGGGAGTATGAAAATACCATTTCGTTACACCCTCTCGCATTCTCATTTCTTCAACCTCTTCCGCAAAAGCGCAATCACTGCATCCGCATCCACCTCCACCCAATTCGACAGCAACGTTTTATTCTCCACAAATTCAACCGTGACCTGATTCATATACTCGAACTTTTCCAGTCTGACCCGAACCCTCTTAACGCTTCGTATCATTTCCTCATTATATGGCAACACGCCACTACAAAAATCAAAAACGGTAAAAAATATCGGTATCTTGGTTTTCACACTCTCCCCCGGACGAAGCAATGACACAGGCACTCTTCCATGCTGCTCATCAAAAAATACAAACCCATTCGATGGCCCCCCTGTCTGTTTGCTACCGTCCGTATGTTCATACTCATACCTAAAAAACGAAGACACCGGCATCCCCGTCCCCACCTCTCCTGCATGAATAACAACCGCCGTGTCCGACTGATTCGTAAGCGTGCATTGGAAATAAGACGTCGAATCTATCTTCCCCGTCGGCTTCACCAATTCCAATTTCAACGAAAACCGATCTTGAGTCAAGGACTTCGTCCCCAATCCCGCAAACGCCAAAACAATCAATATCCATTTCATACTTCTCTTTTTTATGTTTAACTGGACATTGGACGGCTTCTTGTTGCCGTCCAATATCGCATTTTCATTTCTTCAACCTCTTCCGCAAAAGCGCAACCACCGCATCCGCATCCACTTCCACCCAATTCGACAGTAACGTCTCACCACT
Organism: uncultured Butyricimonas sp.; assembly: GCA_944320555.1. GTDB lineage: Bacteria > Bacteroidota > Bacteroidia > Bacteroidales > Marinifilaceae > CALUMT01. The sequence goes on from CALUHX010000002.1 coordinate 37,498, forward strand.
TACTGACGCAAGTTTCTCCATGTTATCGTATTGGAACTCCTCCAACCGAATCCGAAAACTTTTTACCGTCTTGATATAATCCTCATCATACGGGAAAGCCCCGTTGCCTCGAGAATCGCAAAACATGGGCAGTATTGTCGTGATGCTCTCTCTCGCCCCCAACTTCTTCACCCATACCTCACTTCCGTCTTTCTCAAACCTAAAACCGTCAAACTCTGTACTAATCTCCACACTCCCGTCCTCATAAACCACTTCCTGCCTAAAATAACATTTTTGAGTTAGCCTTTCAAGAAAATTTCCAGAATAAAGCAAAAATGCCGTATCGGTCAAATTCGTGAGCGTGCATTGAAAATAAGACGTCGAATCTATCTTCCCCGTCGGCTTCACCAACTCCAACTTTAAAGAAAATCTCTCTTGAGTCAAGGACTTCGCCCCCAACCCCGCAAACGCCAAAATAATCAATATCCATTTCATACTTCTCTCTTTATAGTCCAAATAATGCGATATTCATAACAATCTCTCAATTTGCATTTCATACTACAACAACTTTTTAAAAGCCTCCCCGTCTATCTCCAACCAATTCGAGTGAAAATCATTTATTTTACCCTCGCTCTTTTTCTTGGTCATATTCACATATCGCAATTTTCGTATGTTCAATCGCACCCTTTTTATCTTATCGATATACTCTTTCTTCTTTGGAATGACCCCATACATTCCATCAAGAAACAATTCGGACTTCACTTTACAAACTTCATGCGGTCCAACAATCTTCGATGCCCCGTCAAAATCAAAAGGAGGGAATCCCAAAACCTTTAACGTATCTATAGCCCCGTCTTTCATCTCCACTTCCACCTCCACCCATGAAAAATCAATAGCAAGAGCCAGCCCGCAAAATACCGCATACGTGGAATCCGTTTCATTCGTAACAGACAATTGAAAATAAGACCGTTCATCCAAACTTCCCGTAGGATTTATCAATTCAAACAACACCGAAAAAGGAAGGTTAGAACTTCCAACCACACGACGAATCTGGCGTGCGTTACGGAAACGACCTTCCACCCTATGGCCCAACAACGTTAAACCATTCTGTTCATAAAATCCTTTTATTGTGTCTTGAAAGGCAAAAACACGTTGACAATCTGTCTCCTTATCAATATATCTCTCCTGCAAATCCGCAAAACGTCCCTCCTTGCCGCCAAACGTAGAATCCGCTTCCTGCCCATAAGAACACATAAACAAAACGCATAATAATGCCACGAATAACTTTTTCATACGCTTTACTCTATATCATTTCTTTTTCTGCCACGATTTATTCAATTCATAAAAAGCATGCAGCCAATCTTTTGCCACAGAATACTCTTGACTGATATTCAATGGATTGAAAAATATACTCCTATCGGGTATTTCCTCGCATTTCTCTTCGGGAACAAACGAAGGAAGCGAAAAAAATTGTACCACTTTATCATATTCCCTCTCCACCCCCAAACGACGAGCTTCCGTCCTCGACAAATCCAAATAAGTTTTATGCCCATCTCGTTTCACTTTTGCCAAAACTACATTCATCCTCACCGAATTTTTCTCCACCAAATCCAGCATTCGAAACCTCAATTCTTCCGGCATTTTTGCAATGTAATGATTCAACAATCGGATAAATTCACGAACATATTCAATACATTCTTGCGGACAATTTTTTACTTCATTCGGAAAAACAAGCGAATCATTCTCCACTCGGGGCTGCAATTCTTCCGCATATCGTATTCTCTGTTTTATTTCTTTCAAAGAAAGTTTTTCACCATCGTGAACAACAAACAATTTTACCGGATCCACCGTTGTGCTTGCCTGCAGAATAATCTGAAAACAACTCAACAACACGAAAATAATAATAGTCTTTTTCATAACACATCATCATCATATCCAGGAATAACGTCACATTCTATTGTTTTATAAACTTTATCCAAGATCAAATCTGACCCAATTATACCTTCAATCTCTATGGAACTTTTTATACGCCCATTAACATGTAATTCCAAAGTCTTTCCCTCATCTATAATACGCCCCATTGTTGAACGTTCTTCCCATGACAACAGTCCAGAAAAACCATAGTGATCAATATTCACATTCAACGATTGTATGTCTACTGCCACATCTTCGTCTGAATCATACAAATACCCTGTCGACACATCAACATAAACTCGAAAAATCACATAGTTTTTTTGATACACTCTATTCGTTTGACTTGCAAATTCATATTCATCGAATTCTCCACTTCCACCCCCTTCATTATCTCCTCCATCCCATCCATCATCGCCATCTTCACCATCCCATCCATCTCCTTCTGATTCTGCATTAAGAACCTTCAACCGAGGAACATTCATATCTATCAAATTCTCTTCTATTGAATAATTCAATTGTTCTTCTGGAATGCTCAATAACACATCAATTGTCCTTTGATTAGTATTTTCATTTCTCAATGACATCCTTTCTTTTCCTTTTAAAGACAGGGGATAATACGTCATCTCATATTTTCTACTTAATTGACATACCAATGCATACCCTTCCTCTGACAAAGAATCTTTTACCCATTGTGGAATAACACCTTTAGGGTAAACCACTCCTTTTTCTACACTGTTCTTTACACTCCGACTCAATGCGGAAAATACGATATCTTCATTATCAACAAACTCGCTCAAATTACTCTGACAAGAAAACGACATCAAAGCAATAAAAACACTCACACTCAAAAAAATTCTTTTCAAATACTTTCTCATGATTCCAATAGTTTAAAAATTAATCATTTACTCATTTACACCTACAATTTTCATACTTCGCATTCAACTCTTGAAACGCCTGCTTGATGTCCGCAAAACCAGCATCCAGCTCCTCATTCAAACTGCGCAAGTCAACAAATACGCTCGTGTCGTCTTGCGGTTGCTGAAGAAACTCATACTTGGCTCCGTCCTTTCGCCAATGAGGATACTCAAACAACAAGGTCGAGTCCGTTTCTGTTTTGGCGGACGCATACAAGAACCCTTTGCTTTCAAAATTCTCCAACACCTCATCGTACTCCCTTTCCACGCCCAACCGCTTTGCGTCAGCCTCGGTCAGCGTCAACCACAGCGAATACTCATGGAGCCTCACATAAGATTTGATCACGTTCTCCTTCACCGAATTGCGCCGAACTTTGTCCAACAGCACCCGCCTAAAGCAAGGGGACAACCCCGAAACATGACGGTTCATCATTTCAACGAAATCCTCCACATAACGGACACAAACCGCCGGACAACCTCCCGTGTCCGCCGGGACGGCAAGCGAATCCCCTTGAACAATCGGCTGCAATCTTTCCGCAAGTTTAATCCTTTCTCTTTGTTGTTCCAACACAAATATTTGAGATGTATCCTTTATCACAAATAACTCTACCGGTTCCACATTATTATTTGAAACAGCAACTAATGATACAAATAATCCTATCTTAAAAAATAACCATGCCATAAACAAAACCATTAAAACCAATCATCATTATATCCTGGTATAACTTCAAAAGAACGAGTATTGTAAATACTTTTCATTGTGAAATCCAAACCCACAAGCCCTTCAAATACAATCCGGCCTTTAATTCTACCATTTATATGATATTGAAGTTTCTTGCCGTCTTCAATGAGCAAAACCCCTCCTGCTCTATGTTCCCAATAAACACCCCAATAAAAACCTGAATAATCCAAATTCACATTCAACGGCCCGATCACATCCACCGCAACATCCTTTTCTTTATCATACAAATATGCCACACTCACATCAACATAGACTTTCCCCATCAATATCCCCCCAAGTTGCAAAAGTATTTGTCTGACTTTCCATTGTAATATCATCATTTTCCCCAGCACCTCCACCTCCCACATTTCCTTCCCCAAAATCCTCCCCTTCTCCTATTCCTTCTCCTTCATCTCCTCCATCACCACCTCCTTCTGATGAACTCTTGATTCTTGCAATCTGAGAATCCGCTAAAAAGTATTCAACACTATCTTCTTTACTCAGAACATATTCAGATGAATCCACCACATTCAAACCTTGTGTGTTTCTCTTAGACACACGATAATACCGAATTTCAAACTCTGCACTAAGCTCTTTAATTTTTTCTATACTCTCTTCAGACAATATGTTTAGAACCCAATCAGGGATAACCCCCTTTGGATAAATGGTGCTTTCATCCTCATCACTTTCCATACTCCTACTGGAGGCCTCAAACATTACATCTTTTTCTTCTACAAACTCGTCCAAATCACTTTGGCATGAAAATGACACCAATGCAATAAGAACATTGACACAAAAAAACAATCTTTTCAAAAACATTTTCATGGTTTTCTAATTTTTTAAACAACAACTTATTATCAAATAATCAATTATACTCTCACATTCTTGTGTTTTCGTAACGATTTGTCCAATATCTTCCGAAATTTCGGGTCGGAGGGCAGGGGCAGGCGGAGATCGGCGATGCGGCCTTTCGGGTCTATCAGGATGAGGCGGGGAATGGTGTAAATCTCGAATGCCGTCATGAAGGCGTTATTGCCCGCGATCCACCACTGGTGGCCCTCTGCGCCCATGAAGCCCATCTCGTTGCGCCAGCGAATCTCTTGGCTATCGCACGAAAGGCTCACGAACTCCACGCCCCGCTCCTTGTACTCCCGGGCCAGGGCCTTCAGCATCGGGTACTCCTTTTTGCACGGGTAGCACCACGACGCCCACACGTCGACCACCACATACCGCCCCCGGAACTGCCGCAGCGTCACCTCGCTGCTGTCCCGGGACTGAAAAACATAGTCCGGGCACTTGTCGCCCTTCCGCAATTTCACCGTGTCCGCCTTCTCCCCGCCCATGCCGAGCAGCGGCAGACTCAAAACCAATGCCAATAACAACTGTCTCATCTATCGTTTGTTTTTATTTATCATTCAACCTGTTCTCTCCCAAAAACTAAAATGTGTCCGGGGACGGGACGTCCCCCCTCTCCCCGGACACGCACTGAACACCAATCGACCGGCTCGAAAGCACGCACCTTTCGCTCACAGTTTCGGTATCTCGCTCTCGGCGAAGTTCTTCAGCCCGTCCTTCAGCGTCACGTTCTCCACTCGCTCCGACAACTTCAGGCTCAACTCCGTCAACGCCTCCTTCTGCTCCGCCGTCCACTTCCCCTTCAGGGCGTAGAGGGGCGTGAAGTATAGATAGGCGATTTTCTTCTCGTCCAAATCGGGAAACATCTTCATAAAAGCGTCGAACGCCATGTCCGCGTCACCCCGCTTCACGCCAAGGGCAAGAGCCACGCACTCCTTCAAATAGTCATCGCCGGGCAACTGAGCCGCGTCAATCGCTTGCCCCAACGCCTCCACGTCGGCGGCGGTCGCCGTCTTGTTCCGTCCCCGGATGATGTCCTCTATCCTCGTCTCATAGATTCCATAAGCCTTGCGATCCACCGCCGCCGGACCATTCCCCTTCCGGAAAGCGTCGAGGTGGGCGAGGAAATACTCCTCGTTCTCCGACCCCGCGGGCGAGAGGGTCGGACTCTCGTAAATGAACCAATAGGAGCTGAAGGCCTTCTGACTGTCGTTCAACGAAGGCATTAATTCAGCCATGACCCTGTTGGCCTGTTCCGTCTTGCCTGCCGCGTCCAAGGCTTGCAAGTAGGCCACCATAAAGCTCCCCATGCGGTTACCGGCGGCATACATGGAATCCAACCGCTCGGTGGGATTCTCTCCCGCCGCCATTTTCATCTTGTAAACGAACTCTCTTGGGCTTTGCGAAGCACCCACCACCCGGTTCTTCAGCGTCCCGTCCGGGTTCACCACCAGAAACGTCGGGAACGCATCCACCCCGTACTCCTTTGCCAGCTCCGGACCCTCGCCCTTCTCCATGTCGATTTGCAGGCACACGAAACGGGCGTTCAAATAGTCGCCCACCTCCGGCAGCGGCAGTATCCGCTCCGCCATCAGCTTGCACGGGCCGCACCACGTCGTGTAGCAGTCCACGAACACCAACTTGTTCTCCGCCTTGGCCGCAGCCAACGCCTCGTCAAAACTCAATTTCTGAAACTCCGTCTGGGCCAACGCCGGGAGTTGCAACAACATACAAATCAAAATTAATAGTCTCATCTTTTTCTGTTTTTTATTTATTAATACTTCTGTTTGTCAAAAAGCGGTGTCCAAGTCGCCCGTCCGCCCCCGTTTAGGGTATGTTCATATAGTGTTAATGGTGTGGTCCGTGTATATCTTTGCTCCACTTTCGCGTCACAGTCGTTTCACAGCCGCTCAATCGGGCGACTTTATCGCGGCTGTAACGCAAACGTGCATCGACTGTATACCCTAAGCACACCCAAAACACACCATGCACACGCCCTAAACGCACCTGCACCTCGCCCCCGCCGTACTCCTACAAGAAGTTTCATACGCTCCCTCCGGGGTACTCCATCTATCTTAGAGAGAGAGTTAATGAACACAATGTAAAGATTTGAACACCAATGTTCATTAACTCCTCCCCTAAGGTAGGGGAGGTGGACGCGAAGCGGACGGAGGAGTATGAATCACCTCCCATTCCGACACAGCCCCATTCCTCCAACTTTTCAAAACTCGCTCTTATTCCGCAAGTTGCCTCATTCTCAACTCCGCCCGATAGAAACGGGAGTCGAAAACGGAAACCTCCGGAGTGGAAACAATCTCGAAAAACAGGTAGAAACGCTGATACGTTCCCGCCGTTTCCGGATCATACGTCGCTATAATGGGCACATACACACTTGAAGAATCCGGATGTATCACACAATATTGCTGCATCTCCGGGTCATCGAACGCTACAAAATTTACCCCCTCCACCGCCACAAAGGTCGAGTCATTAATATAACCAACGCTATCGGTGTGAGAAAGAGTACTTTGTCGCAATGAGAATGTCTGTTCCTCTGTACGTTGCTGCCCATAAACCATAATCCGAAACCAAAGCGTGTCCCGTTGTTTCGTGGAAGAAACGTATGTCATAGAATCCCGACCGTCAATTCCCTCTCCAAAATAGGGATTGGAATCGTAAGGCCCCACTTGGTCATAATAAAAATTCACGCCAATGCCACCCCTATAAAAACCGGGCTTCTCATACGTACACGCAGACCATAAACCAATGCTGCATACAATCGCAATAATTATCTTTTTCATTTTTTCCGTATTTACATTTCATTATCTATATATCGTATATTCCGCATCAGGAAGTGCCACAATATATTGCTCTGCGGAGCAAGAAGTCGTTGCCCCAATCATATCACTCACATTATTTCGTTTATATGTATAATAGTTTTGCCCTTCGCCCGCATATTCCCGCAAACTTTCCAACATCACTCGTTCTTGGCGATCGCTTTCCGTCAATGGAACATATTCCAAACCGCGAGCTTCACAATATTCCTGATATGCTTCGTTAGCCTCTGCCAATGGAGCACATTCCATAATGATAAAATACATTTCCGGCAAACGAATAATCGGGAAATTGTGCGGAGCACTTTCATCCGTGGTAAAATCATCATAACGGGCAAGAGTGAATGCGGAATACTGATACACATAATTCCCTTCGTCATCTGTGACCCAAGACCCTCCAGCCGATTTCCAAAAATGGGAATAACGTATATCCGAAGTAAAATTCTCCCCATACAATTCTTCTATAAAACCAGGCCTACTCTGATAAGTATAATATGGATATGCCCAAGGAGAATCAGTTTGTGTAGCAGATGTATAATCTTCATTTTTTATTCCGAATATATGCTCCGTATAGTGAGTCCGGTCTGTAACCGTATAATCAGTAACGCTCATATCGGGAGTAGTAAAATTAACTTTTGGAGAACCATCGCTATTCGTCGCATCTTTAACCAAACGAGCATAAGTCAAAGCCCGCTCATTGTCGCCCCGCCACAAGGCAGCGCGAGCTTGCAATGCCAACACAGCGTAATAGTTACAACGACTTCTCCGATATCGATACGCCCACTCATTTGAAGAAGATTCCGTTTCAGCAAAAGTCAACGTCAATATGGGGTCCGCATTTTCCAAAAACATCTCGGCACTATCCAAATCTGCCTGCAAATAATCCATGTATTGGTCAAATGTGTGATATTCATATTCATCGACATCATTTTCCCGCACATAAGGAACATACCTTGTTCCCGCATCTGCCGCAGAGGGAACCGGTCCCCATATACGCAACACATCCAAATGGCAGCATGCCCGCAAGGCATAAGCTTCGCCCCGCACAAGCTTGTAAATATCTGGAGACAAATTATCACGATAATTAACCATATTATTCAGCAAAGAATTCAAATTGGCTATCACATTATACAAATTCGTAAAGCACAATTCATTCACATAATCTTGGGATTCCGACTGTCCATACATATGAATTGCCCAATAATAACCATCTGACATTGAAAGCGGATCCCAATAATAAGTATTCGCCATGCATTCAAGAAAACCAGCTCCTCCCAAATAACTTGGCGGAGAATAAGAGCCTCGCATTGTATAATATGCGCCATTCAACCCTTGTGTGATCCCATCATCTGTCGCAAACAAAGTTTCCGCCGCCATGGTTGTTTCCGGTTGAATCGTCAACCAATCATCACAAGCACTAAATAATAGTACTACGCTCAAACATAACAAATATAACTTTTTCTTCATATCGCTCAAACTTAGAATGTACAAGAAATTGAAAAATTCGGATTTATCGAGAACGGATAATCAATACCTCGTTCCCGTTCTATTGTCGAGAAATAAAAAATATCCGACAAATCAGCAGAAATCGACAATCCTTCAAAAGGCGTATGACGCTTCAACCAATCGCTCGGAACGGTGTAGTGAATATTGATATTGTTACAACTAAACACATTATCCTTATGGACGAAATCACTACAAACAACCGTACTTATATCCCGAGAGGTCGCTCCCCATTGATTCTTATAACGGGCTTGGTCGCCGACATGTTTCCAACCATATTCCAATACCCGACGATCCAGATTGGCAGATAGATTTATATTTTCACCTTTACCCAATTCCGTGGAATTAATCTGTTTACCACCCCATTTAGCACCAAAACCAACTATAAGACTCCAACCTTTCCAACTAAATGTTGTGTTAAACGTGCAATTGAATTTAGGCTGACTGTCCCCCAAAAGCACCAAATCTTCTGCGTTCTTGTCTAAAGTCGCCGTTCCGTCCGCTTTTTGATACACCCGTTGTCCGGAGGTCGGATCCACACCCAAAGAAATCAATCCATAAATCGCATCCATCGATGCGCCCTCTTGATACATAATAATATCTGCCGCCGCATCATAAATCGCAGAACTCCACATATCTTCCAACCGTTCTTTGAATCCGTCGCTCAATTCCACGATTGTATTCCGATTCCGTGTGATATTGGCATTCACAAACCATCTAAAATTATGTTCCGGATTATTCAGCACATTAAACCGCAAATACCATTCGAAACCCTCGTTTCGAATTTTTCCAATATTTCCATTCACCGTGTTAAATCCATGAGATATAGGCAAATCAATGGTCGATATGGTGTTATTGGTTAAGTAATTATAATAATTGAAATCCACATTTACCCGATCATTAAACAAGGCCAACTCAAACCCTGCGTTATGCTGCAATGAGTTCTGCTGTTTCAAATCAGGATTCGAGAAATTCGACATAGTCCAAACAATCCCGTCCAAATACAAATCTTGCGAATTACGAGTAAACACTTCCATATAATCCGATGGATTCAAATTGGCATTTCCCACCACTCCAAAAGAATAACGCAAACGCAAATTGGAAATAAACGGCAGATTTTCTTGCACAAACTTCTCATTACTTACCCGCCAACCACCACCAATGGAATAATAGGGCGAAAAACGGCTACGTTCTCCAAAAGAAGAGGAACCATTATACGTAAGCGACAAGTCCAAAAAGTAACGCTGATCAAAATAATAATTACCGTAAAATGAAAATCCCGCACGCCTTGTTTGACTTTTATCACCAAATGCATGACCGGTATCAGGATAGGCCAAAGACATCCCGGGATGGCTCGTGTTATCCGTCATAAAACCTACCACCATCCAAGACACATCATCTTCTATTGTTTCTGACAATTCCGCACTCAAGCCCAATGTAAGCATGTGTTTTTCCTTGAAAGTATTCGCATAACTCAACATTCCTCTCACTTGCCATTCCGTATATTCAATTTCTCCACGAGAAAAAGAACCCTTCTGTTCCAAATCTGTCTCCCAATCAAAATTTCTATGATTAGGCGGATAATAAGTATCTCCTTTTTGGTCACGACGGGAAATACCAAAAGTTGCCTCCGCATAAAAACTTGGTGTAAACGAATATTTCACACGAGTGTTGCTTCGCACATTGAAATATTTTGTTTTGTTCCATACCCCCATACTGTGATCATACAAGGGATTATCAATAGGATAATTCGTACCGGAATTGGGATGATAATAATAATCTACGGGATCCCCATTCTCATCGTATGGCTCCCAATAGCGATTCATATTCACATAATTGTAAAATTGCCCATAAGGCGAATCTTGATTGCTATTGACACCTACGGACAACGACTGCCAAATGTTCCATTTCGTCGTGCGATATCCCAGACTCATCGTCCCATTAAAATTTTTACGGTCGGAATCTTTCATGGAACCTTGCGTGTCCACATAAGACAAGTCTAACGAATAATTCCAATTCGCTTGACTTCCGCTAACCTGCAAAATATGCGTCTGCCCGACTCCCGTGCGGGTCGGCACTTTCAACCAATCGTAATTCACTCCGGATTCCACAGCAGCCTTAACCTCCTCATAAAGCGTTTGATATATTTCGCTATCCCATAAACCTATTTCTTGTTCGTATTCAAATTTTTCCCGAGCTGTCATCAAATTGTCGTAAGTGCTGAAATCCGGAATCTGAAGGTTAACGCGCCCTTGATACATTACTCGTAAATTTCCAGACGTGAAACGGGTTGTCGTAATCACAATCACTCCATTCGCTCCACGAGAGCCGTAAAGGGAAGTGGCGGAAGCGTCCTTCAGTATGGTAATATTTTCTATCTCGTTCTCGTTCATGTCCATCACCCGTTCCAATTCTACCTCGAAACCGTCCATAATAAACAAGGGACGATTGTAATCCGTAACAGCATCACCGTTATTTTGCGCTTGCAATTCTTCAATCGACAACATGGTGGAAGTTCCTCGCAATCGTAACTCCGGCATAGTGTTCGGGTCGGAACCCGCATCGTTATTTTGAACAATCCGCAAACTCGGATCGATATTCGCCAAGGTCTGTATGATATTCCGGGAATAATTCATTTGCAACTCTTCTTTGCTAACGGATGTAACGGCACCCGTGAAGCTCTCTTTCGGTTTGTTGAAGATACCGGTGACAACCACCTCATCGATGTCAAGGGATTCCTCCTCCATCGTGATGCGCAGGGTATCGGTCTTTTCCGTGAAGTCCACCTGCTGCTTTTTGTAGCCCACGAAGGAGAACTCCAATTTACCCTTTCTGATGGGCAGGTCGATGGAGAACCAGCCCTTCTCGTTGGTGGCCGTTCCCACGGAAGTTCCCACCACGCGGACAGTCACGCCCGGCATGGGCAACTTCTTCTCGTCCTGCACCCACCCCTTCACGGTGAGAGCCTTCTCCACCTCGGGCTTCTCGTCGTCCGCCCGCTGGATGACAATCACATTGTCGCGGAACACGTAAACCAGCCCCGTGCCTTGCAGGCAACTGGCCAGCACGTCCTTCACCATCGCATGGCTCACATTCACGTCCACACGGTCCACCGCACGCACGTCCTCGATCTTGTAGACGAACATATAATCCGTCTGCCGCTCGATTTGCTGAAACACTTCGCTCAACGTGGCGCCCGACATCCGCAGGTCCACCACCGCCTCCTGCCCATGCGACGCGGCATGGACGGAGCAGAATCCCAAAAGCATAAATAACGCAAGCAGTCTCATTTTCCTTAGCGTTTGTTGATTTTTTGGTTTTTTGTTCATAACTTTGTTTTGAATAAAATGTTAATAATGCTACCGAACGTGTTGAGGGACACTTTCGGAGGTAAGGGGATGTGAGGGCATTCCCTTACTTTTTCACTCTCAATTTTTTAACGACTCACATATATCTTGTTACCCACGCGGGAGAATCGCACGCCTCGGGTGGCCTGGAGATGCTCCAGAATCCCGTCGATCTCGGCATACCGGTTGGTGTGCAAATAGAAACGCATGTCACGCAACGAGGGATTGGTGTACACCGCCTCGAAATCGTACCAACGGGACAGCTCGCGGAAGATGTCCTCCAAGCGGGCGTCCTTCATCACGATGCGTCCCTCCCGCCAGGCAAGGGCGTCGCGCGGGTCCACCTCCCGGGTGCGCAGGCTGCCGGACTCCCGGTCGTACACCGACTGGCGCGAGGGCGTCAGCACGATGCCCGTGTCCGCCGCGACGTACCGCTGGGCAATCTTCCCCGTGACGAGGGTGGTGACAATCATCCTGTCGTCCGGATAGGCCTTCACGTCAAAGCTCGTGCCCAACACCCGCAAATCCATCCCTTCCGTCCGCACGACAAAAGGCCGCCGCTCGTCGCGCTCCACCTCGAAATAGCCTTCTCCCGCCAGCCACACCTCCCGCCGTCCGCCGACGAACGCCTCCGGATAGCGCAAGGAGCTGCCGGCATTCAGCCACACCCGGCTGCCGTCGGCCAACGTGACGTTGAACTCGCAGCCCCGGGGCACGGTCAGCGTATTGTAGCGCATCGGGACTGTGGCCGTGTCCGCCTGCCTCCCCGTATACTCCAGCCGACCGGAATCGGCCAACCGGATATCCGCCGCCCCCGTGGAGCGCAGCACCGCCGTGTCGCGGGCGAAGAGGTGGATCTGCTCCCCGTTGTCCAGCGTCAGCACCGGCACCTTGTCGCCGAACGAGGGCACCACCGCCAGCGGAGCCTTCGGCCGCCCGTCATGCCGCCACTGCCACACCACCAGCCCGGCAACCACCACCAGCACCGCCGCCGCATAGCGCACCCACACCACCAGCCGCCTGCGATGAACCCGCCGCATAGTCTGCCGCTCGGCTTTCCCCTCATCCAACCGTCTCCACCGTTCCGCCCAGCGAATCCGCCGGAAGTAGCGCGCCTCCCTCCGGAACAGGCGACGAGCCTCCTCGTCCTCCCGCAGCCACCGGTCGAAGGCCACCCGCTCCTCCCCGGCCAGCTCGCCGGTCAGGTAATCGCGGATGTATGTCTCTTTTTCCTCTCTTGTCATAATTCTCGTCTTTTTAAAATTTACTAGACAAACACACAAAATCAAAAATGGGTGAATGAAAATAGCAACTTTTTTTCATTTTTCCGCAAATTATTTTCCAACACCCTGTACACCAACACATACGACACACACATTTTTTTGCCATCACACCCTTTTCACATAGTAATAAGCGTATTTTAAGCCACCTTTAAGCCATGCCGCGCGAGCGCGGCGCGATGCGGCGTCGATGGCCGTTCGTCCACGGACGACCACCCACCGACCCGCCATCGAACCTCAACCGAGCATAATGGCTTAAAAGGGGCTTAATGCACGCTTATTACTAGCGGAAAACCCCATCAACCTTTCCCATCCCCAAAATTACCCCACCACCTCTTACTTCTTAATACCTTTAGTACTTTGAGGAAAACTTCTCAAAATGGGGACAAAAGAAAAACTAATAGAACGCTTCAGGCAGCAACCAAAAAATCTCACGTTTGAAGAAACAATAACTTTACCAAGCTATTCCGGATATGAAAAACACAACAAAGGCGCGACATCCGATTCCAAAATTCGATTCCAAAATAAAGAAATCCAGCAATATATTGATACACACCGACCTCATCACACGAGTTGGAGCAAAAACATGCCCGCTAACTTGTTTGGCGGCAAATAATCCGTAACTTTGTGGAAGAATTGGGACTAAAAACAGGCACTAATATGGGAAGCGAAGGCTTAATGGAACGGTACATGAATCCGTACACGGATTTCGGGTTCAAGAAATTATTCGGAACGGAATTGAACAAGGATTTGCTAATCAGTTTCTTGAATGCCCTCATCCCGGAGGAGAGGGAAATCACCGATGTCACCTACCTCAACCCGGAGCAACTCGGCGCGCAGGAATTGGAGCGGAAAGCTGTGTTCGACGTGTATTGCGAGAACGAGGCGGGAGAAAAGTTTTTGGTCGAGATGCAAAAAGCGGAACAACAGTTCTTCAAAGACCGGAGCATCTTTTACTCCACCTTCCCCATCCGAGAGCAAGCCGTGAGGGGACAAAAATGGAACTATGAACTGAAAGCCGTGTACACCGTCGGCATCCTGAATTTCACCTTCGACCACTCGAACGACGATTATTTCCACCACGAGGTGAAACTGTTGGACACCCGGACGAAAGAGGTATTCTACGACAAACTGACGTTTATCTATCTGGAAATGCCCAAGTTCGACAAGACAGAGGACGAGCTGGAGAGCATGTTCGACAAATGGCTCTTCGTGCTGAAAAACCTCTCCCGGCTGATGGAGCGCCCCGCCGCACTGCAGGAGCGGGTCTTCACCCGCCTGTTCGAGGCCGCCGAAATCGCCCGCTTCAGCAAGCGGGAACTTTTCGAGTACGAAGACAGTCTGAAAGCTTTCCGGGACTGGTACAGCGTGATTTCCACCGCCGAAGACAAAGGCGAGAAAAGAGGAGTCCAGAAAGGTTTAAAAGAAGGTATGCTGAAAGGCTTAAAACAGGGCAGGGAACAAGGCCTAAAACAGGGCAGGAAACAAGGCCTAAAAGAAGGAATGGAGCAAGGTTTGAAAGAAGGAATAGCGCAAGGAAAAGAAGAAGGAATAGAATTAGCCAGCATCAAGATTGCCCAGAAATTGAAAGCGGCGGGGGCACCCATCTCCCTTATTTGCCAGTCGACAGGGCTGACGGAGGAAGAGGTGGCCACACTATAAATCATGGGGGAACTCAGGACCAATGATTCGATTCGTCTGAAAAAGAGTGTTGACATAAACGATATCCGCTTGGGAGAAAACAGAGGCCGCAACGGGCATACCCGCCCATACATGACTGCGAATTAGCAGCAATTTTGGACAAAATGCGAAAATCGGTCGCAAATCCGTGAAATGAACCAGTCACAAGCCTTTGCAGAGGGCGAGGAAGAGGATGGCGGGGTCGGGGAACTGGGCGCGCAATTGCTTGAGGCCGTGGGCGAGCAAGGTCTTGACGGTGTTGACGGAGACGTTGAGGGAATCGGCCACCTCTTTATACCTTTTTCCGTCGACAATCACTCCGAGAATGGCCGCCCGCGTCTTTTCGGGCAAGGCGTCAATGGCCGCGTGGATGGCCTCCATGAGCTCGGGCGAGACGGTCAGGGCTTCCTCCTCCTCCACCTCGTGAGCCAGGAAATCGGCGGTGGAGACCTCCCGGTTGTTCCGTATCCTGTTCAGGCAGGCGTTCTTCACGCTCCGAAACAGGAAGGTGCCCAAGGCCCCGGGCTCCAACCGCAGGTAAGCCCTCGTGCGGATAAAATGATAAAACACATCCTGCACCATGTCCTCCGTATAAACGTCATCGTTCAGCAACGATCCGGAAAACAAGACCAGCGGTTTGTAATAACGCCGGAACAACAATTTTCCGCCCTCGTCGACACTTCTCGCAAAGGCCGTTAATATCTCATCGTCTGATATTTGCATCGTTCCCGTGTTCTTAATTCCAAACAAAGGTAAGAATTAAACTCAAAAAACGCCCTTTCATTTGTTTATTTTTTTTCGTAACTTTGGGGCTTGTTAATTAACAAAACTAATTACCTATGTCACTTAAAAGAAATGTTCTTGATTTAAGAAAGAGAAAGGAAATCGTGCTTCAGGGTGGTGGCGAAGAGGCGATTAAGAAGCAGGTAGCCATGGGCAAACTGACGGCCCGTGAGCGCATTGAAGCCATCCTGGACAAAGACTCTTTCCATGAGTACGACATGTTCGTAGAGCATCAGGCAAAAGATTTTGATATGGATAAGAAGGTTCTCCACGGAGACGGTGTGATCATCGGCACCGGGACCATTTACGGAGAGCCGGTGTGCATTTACGCCCAGGACTTCACGGTAGCCGGAGGATCGCTGGGATTGATGCACGCGCGCAAAATCACCAAAATCATGGACCATGCCTTGAAAATGCGGATGCCGCTTATCGGCATTAACGACTCGGGCGGCGCCCGTATTCAAGAGGGAGTGGACTCTCTGGCCGGTTACGGGGAAATTTTCTTCCGCAACACGCAAGCCTCGGGAGTAATTCCCCAGCTTTCCGTCATTCTCGGCCCGTGCGCCGGAGGCGCCGTTTACTCGCCGGCGTTGACGGATTTCGTGTTTGTGGTGGACAACATCTCCAAGATGTTCATCACGGGACCCGAGGTGGTGAAAACCGTGCTCGGCGAGGAGGTCAGCATGGAAGAACTGGGGGGCGCGAAAGTGCACGCCGAAATCAGCGGCAACGCGCATTTCTTCGCGCACTCGGAACACGAGTGCTTCGAGCAAATCAAAAAGCTGTTGACATTCATCCCGTGGAGCAACCAATCCAAGGCCAAGCCTTTCCCGTCCAAGCCGCCGCGGCCCGAGTACAACATTGAAAAAATCCTGCCGTCCGACCCGACGCAGCCTTACGACGTGCGCGACGTGATCCGGGCCGTTGCCGACGACTCCGACTTCCTGGAGATTCAGCAAGAGTTCGCCAAGAACATCGTCATCGGGTTCGGCCGTATCGACGGGGAGACCATCGGATTCGTGGCCAACCAGCCCGCCGTGCTGGCCGGCGTGCTTGACTGCGACTCGTCCGACAAGGCCGCGCGCTTCATCCGGTTCTGCGACGCGTTCAACATTCCCATCGTCACGTTCGAGGACATGCCGGGATACCTGCCTGGCGTGGAGCAAGAGCACATGGGCGTCATCCGCCACGGAGCGAAAGTGCTGTACGCCTATAGCGAGGCGACCGTCCCCAAGGTGACCGTCATCCTGCGGAAGGCTTACGGCGGCGGTTACATCGCCATGAACTCGCGCCATCTGAAAGCCGACTTCATGTTCGCCTGGCCGACAGCCGAAATCGCGGTCATGGGTCCCGAAGGCGCCGCCAACATCATTTTCCGCAAGGAAATCATGAACGCGGAGAATCCCGCGGAGATGCGCAAAATCAAAGTGGCCGAATACCGCGAGCGCTTCGCGAATCCCTACGTGGCAGCCTCCAAGGGATACATCGACTCTGTCATCGAGCCGAGCGAGACGCGCAAACTGCTGAAACACGCCATCGAGGTTTCCGCCAACAAATCGGTAATGACCCCGAACAAGAAACACGGAATTCCTCCATTCTAATCTTCAAATTCACGCGACATGAGCGAACAAAAATACGACAAACTGGAAATCGACGGGGCGATTTACAAAACCCATTTCACGCAGAAGTTCATCAACCGCAAAAAATGGGAACAACCGACCCCGGGCATCGTGACCACTCACATTCCGGGCTCCATCATCGACATTCATGTCAAAGAGGGACAGGAAGTGAAAAAGGGAGATCTTTTATGCCTTTTGGAAGCCATGAAGATGCATAACAAGATTTTGTCCCCCGTCTCCGGAACCGTGAAGAAAGTCCACGTCAACAAGGGAGACAAATTACACAAAGACGCGGTCATGTTTGAGATCGAATAATACGAGAGGCTGTGTCAAAACGGCATTTTCATTCTCCCTCCCCTCTTGGAGGGGAGAGTCGCCAAGCAAAGCGATTCCACCGGCATTACTTGGCAACTCATTTCCTAAGCAGGGAATGTGGCGGCAAGGCCGCCGGAGGAGTATGATTAACTATTTTGGCACAGCCTCTTTTTCCTAACACGCTATGAGTTTTTTCAAGGCCACACATATTGTCAAGACATACGCCAACCACACGGCGCTGGACGACGTGTCCATCGAGATTCCCGAAGGTTCCATCTACGGACTGCTGGGCCCGAACGGGGCCGGGAAGACATCGCTCATCCGAATCATCAACCAAATCACCGCCCCCGATTCCGGGGAATTGATTTTCCACAGCCGCCCGCTTTGCCGCGCGGACGTGAACCGTATCGGATACCTGCCCGAGGAACGGGGCCTGTACAAAAAAATGAAAGTCGGGGAGCAGGCCGTCTACCTCGCCCGGCTGAAGGGGTTGAGCAAACAGGACGCCGTGGCCCGACTGAGGATGTGGTTCGAGAAATTCGGTATCGGCTCGTGGTGGAACCGCAAGGTGGAGGAGTTGTCCAAAGGAATGGCCCAGAAAGTGCAATTCATCACGACCGTGTTGCACGAACCGGAGTTGCTGATTTTCGACGAGCCTTTCAGCGGATTCGACCCCATCAACGTGGAACTGCTGAAGCATGAGATACTGGAGTTGCAACAAAAAGGGACGACCATCATTTTCTCCACGCACAACATGGGCTCCGTAGAAGAGCTTTGCAGCCACATCGCACTCATCAACAAATCGCACAAGATATTGGAAGGCCCGATCAACCAAGTCAGGGAAAAATACGCCAACAACACCTACAAACTGAGTTGCCGGTACAACTCCAATTTCAATCCGGCGGAGGTCGTCGGCAGCGAATTCAACGTCCTGTCTCAACAAATCAGGGACAACCATCAGGACATCATTCTGCAACAGGAGAGTTTCTGTCCGGCGAACACGCTGCTTTCCAGAGTGCTCCCCGCGGCCGACATCATCTCTTTCCAAAAAATCATACCCAGCATGAACGACATTTTCATCCGCCTTGTGAAAGGCCAAGAACACGAATAAACCATTCCGCCATGAACAAAATACTTATCATCATCAACAGGGAGTTCTCAACGCGGGTGCGCAAAAAGACATTCCTCGTCGTGACGATTTTCGTGCCTATCCTGTTCACCGTCTTTTATGCCTTTTTGATGTGGATGCTCCTAAAAGACGACAACGAGAAACGCGTGATAGCCGTCGTCAACGAGTCGAGGCTGGAGAAACCCTTGGAGCAAATCAACAACACCCATTTCGTGTATGTCGACCACGAGCTGCCGGAGTCCGAATACGCGCGTTACCTCCGTGAACATGATTATTACGCCATCGCCAAGATTCCGGTCTCCGTCATGCAATACGCGGAGATTTCCCTATACTCGCTTTCCTTGATTCCGCTGGACCTCAAAAACGAAATCACCACGCAAGTCCAACGCGGCATCGAAGAGGCCAAACGCTCGGACATCGTGGCGCAAAGCAACATACCCGACTTGGACAGGAAATTGCGGGCCACCCGCACGCCGGTCCTCACGAGGACGCTGATCGTGTCCGAGTCGGGCGACTCCCGGGAAAGCTCTTCCGAAATCACGTCCATCTTCGGACTCATCGGCGGGCTTGTCATCTACATTTTCATTTTCATGTACTCCTCCCAAGTCATGAAAGGCGTGGTGGAGGAAAAAACGAACCGCATCATCGAGGTGCTGGTCTCTTCCGTGAAGCCCTTCCAGTTCCTGTTGGGCAAAATCATCGGCGTGGCGGCCGTCGGCCTGCTGCAATTTTTGATTTGGATAGGGGTGGGGGCCGTCATCATCGCGGCATCCAAACTGTTCCTGTTCCCGGGCTTAGACATCGCCTCGCTCCAGGGAGCCACGGATTTGGGCGCGTTGGCCCAAAACAACGCCATGCAAACCGAGCAACTCGAGATATTGCAATACGTGGCGAAAACCATCGACCCCTCGTTCGTCGCGCAATTCATGGGGGCTTTCCTGTTCTATTTCATCGGGGGGTACCTGCTCTACGCTTCTCTCTTCGCCGCCATCGGAGCCGCCGCAGACAACGAGACCGACTCGCAACAATTCATCACGCCGCTCTCCATCATTCTAATCGTGGCATTGTACATCGGCATATCGGCCATGAAAAACCCGGACTCCTCGCTGGTGTTCTGGAGCTCGCTCATTCCTTTCACCTCCCCGATTGTCATGCTGACCCGCATCCCGTTCGGAATCCCGGCGTGGGAAATCATCGCGTCCATGATTATCCTCATGGCCTCGTTCCTCTTTTTCACGTGGCTGTCCGGCAAAATCTACCGCGTCGGCATTTTGATGTACGGCAAGAAAGTCACGTGGAAAGAATTGTACAAATGGTTAAGTTATAAAGGATAAATTCTCCAACGACAAATGCGGCCACAAGAATACTACCACAAACGGATTGAAGAAATCTCGCTGCTTTTAAAAGGCTTCAGACAGCGCAGGAACCGATACACGGCGGTCAAAATCGCCGCCTTTTTGGCGGCCGTCGCCTTCATCGGCTGGTTCTCGACAAACGGGATGACGGGACTGCTTGCGTTGTTTTTCGTCTGTGTCGCGCTCTTCGTCTTCATCAACATCCGAGAGACAAAGCTGTTGAGGAAGATTGCCTTCCATGAGGAACTGCGCAACGGGGCGACCTTGGAGGAGGAATACCTGCGGGGCGACTACTCCCGCCTCGACACGGGCGAGGAGTACAAGGATCCCGCCCATCCCTACGCCCACGACCTGGACATTTTCGGGGAAGACTCCGTGTTTCAAGCCATCAACCGGACGACCACCCGGCACGGGCGGGAACGGCTGAGAGAGTGGCTGCTCGCCCCCCTCCGGGACAGCGAGGAAATCCTGCGCCGGCAAGAGGCCGTCGGAGAACTCGCCGCCATGCCGGACTGGTGCCACACGTTCCGGGCTTTGGGCAACTACAAGCAAGTGAGCAAGCTCTCCCCCGAGGCCATAAAAAACAGCAGCCGGGAGAAATCCCGCTTCGCCGCATGGAAAATTCCTTTCCTTTACATTTTGCCGGGACTCAACATCCTCGGATGGGTGTTGTACATCGCCGACGTCATTCCCGCAGCCATCCCGGAATTGCTTTCCCTCGCCCTGTTGGCCATCACCCTCTCCGGTGTGAAACAATTGAACAAGGCGCACGAGGGGGTCAATTCTTTCATCCGCTCGTTCAGCGACTTGTACGAACTGATACGCCATTTCTCAAGCCAGACGTTCCAATCCGCTCGCCTGCGGGAAATTCACGACGAACTGTTCAACCAGCGCCACGACGCCAACGAGGCCCTGCGGGAACTGTACCGGGTGCAGGAAGGTTTCGACCAACGGGGCAACGTCCTTGTCACCATCCTTCTCGACGCCTTGTTCATGAGAGATTTGCACCTCTACCTGCGGCTGGTCAGATGGCAAAACAAATATGCCTCGTGCATTCCCGGATGGGTGGACATCGTGGGAGAGCTGGACACCTTTGTCAGCATGGCCAACTACCGTTACAACCATCCGGATTTCGTCACGCCCGAGCTTAGCGACGACACGCTGCTCCGCGGTGAGGAGATTGGCCATCCCCTGCTCGTTTCAGCCCGTTGCGTGACCAACGACTTCGAGGTGAGCCGCCTCCATCAGTTCTACATCGTCACGGGAGCCAATATGGCGGGCAAAAGCACCTTCCTCCGGGCCGTCGGGGTCAACCTCGTGCTGGCCTGCTGCGGAAGCGTCGTGCGGGCCTCCTCGTTCCGTTTCCAGCCCATGCGGATTTTCACCAGCATGCGCACCGTGGACAATCTGGCCAAAGGCACGTCCTACTTCCACGCCGAGCTGCTGCGCCTGAAGCAATTGGTGGAAACGGCCCAAAACGAGGAGAAACTGTTCATCATCCTGGACGAGATTCTCAAAGGCACCAATTCCCGGGACAAGCTGAACGGGTCGCGCCGGTTCCTGCAAAAATTGTTGTCGCTGCCCATCGCGGGACTGATAGCCACCCACGACCTCGAATTGGGCGAGCTGGCCGACGCCTTCCCCCGCAATTATTTCAACCGTTGCTTCGAAATCACCCACACGGACGACGACATCGCCTACGATTACAAACTGAAAGAAGGCGTCAGCCAGAACATGAACGCCTCCATCCTGCTGGAGAAAATGGGATTAGTCTGACTCCTTGCGCCGCTGCCACCAGCCATGCCGAATCTCCCGCGCCGGCTCCTCCCCCGGAGCGTTATAAAACGACTCCAGATAGCGGTTCAATTCCTTGCGCCCGCCGGGAACATGCTCCCGGACTTCCCGGGTGATGTCGTGAAAAGAAATGCTTACCTCCCGCCGGGGCAGAAAGAACACGCCATTGGCCAACACGTAAAAAACGCCTTTCAAATAGGTCGACAAAAAATCGGGAGTGCGCCCCGTGCGGGCTTTCGACCACATGCTGCCCCACAGTCCCCGGATGCGCACGCCAACCACCCTCGCCCCCTCCGGCAATTGGTCGCACACCTGCCATGTTCCCTGTTTGTTGCCCACGCTCTCGCAGCCGCTATTTGTCAACTGCCCCGCAGGGTATATCACCACGTTTTTCCCTTCGCCCAACGCCTTGACAACCCGCCCGCTCAAACGGGCGACCTCCTCCACTCCCCGCCTGCTTTTTTCCAAATCGGGCACCCGAACCGCCCCCACCATCCGCAAAACCTGGGCCACCAGCGGTACACGGAAATAAGCCTCCGTCACCAAGGGCGACGCTGACGTACGCCGCAACAAGTGGGCGAACAACAATTGCGGGTCCACCACCGCCTGATGGTTCGGCAGAAAGAGGGTCGCCCGCCCGCTATCCAACAAATCGGCGCCCTCCAGCGTCACCCGGTAACGCAAACTCAACGCCCGCCGATAGAAAGCGGCCACCATCCGCACTCCCCTCCCCGCCTTCATCTCTTCCGGAAAAATCGAACAATCCGCAAATCACAAAAACGTTCCCTCATGCCCTTCATCCGCGCGAACAAAACAAGGGTAATCAGGAATGTCAGTGCACCTAAAAAGAGGAACACGAACTTCGTCTCCATCAGCAACTCGATTCCGCCAAATATTCCCGAGGCGAACAGCATGAAAAGGAAGGTAATCAAATTGGAATAAGCCAGCATGTCGCCCACTTCCCTCCCCTTCACGTTGGCCTGTATCCATGCGTCCAGCGGCACTTTGAACATCCCGCTGCAAAACGCCGCTCCAAAAGCGAGGAAGGCGAACAACACGCCGCCCGCGTCGGAAAAGAATATCAGCAGAAACATCGCCCCCGTCGTCGCCCCGCCCAGCGGCACCAACCCCAGTTCCACCTGCCGACGGGAAAACACACCCGCCAAATAACAGCCCGACCCGATTCCCACCGCCACCAACGACATCACCAACCCCGTCTCCGAATCGCTCATCCCCAACTCGTTGCCGCAATACACAATCAGCGTCATCTGTATCATCGAGGCGATAAGCCAGAACACGGCCAATCCCCCCACCACGAGGTTCAATCCGGGGAACGCCCCCGCCCTCCGGTACATGTCGCGCGCAAACCGCACGGGATTCAGCGTCTCGCCGCTTTCCCTCAGCGGAGCCCCCTCCTCGGCCCTTATCGTCAGGCTGCACAGCCACCCCGCCAAAGCCACGGCGAACAAAATGACGCACAACACGGGAATGGAAACGCTCTCCGACAGGAAAGCCGCCATCAGCGTGCCCGTGAGAATACCCACGAAAGCAAACATTTCCATGGCGCCCGAGCCGAAAGAAAGCCCCTCCTCGCCCCCGATGTCCCGAATCAACCCGTACTTGGACGGAGAGAACAAAGCGCTTTGCAGCCCCATCAACAAAACGGAGCACAGCACCCACGCCGTGGAACGGCACAGGAAACCTCCCGCCGCCACGAACATAATCAGTATCTCACAAAATTTCGCCCATACCACCACCTTCCGCTTCGAGCACGCTTTCGCCAAACGGCCCGCCAACGGCGAGAAAATCAAATAAGGCACGACCAAGGCCGCCGAGGCCGCCGTGACGACCATGGACTCCTGCTCCCGCCCCACCCACGCGATACAAATAAAACAAGCCAGCGTCTTCAGGAAATTATCGTTCAGGACTCCCAAATAGTTGGTCACAAAGAGGGATAACCATCGTTTGTTCATCATTTTGCTATTTAAAAATAACCGCCTTCAAAATTAAATGTTCCCCTCTTCTTTTTGCGTCTTTTCCGGCAAAATTTTACAAGAAAATTTCTTCTCCGCAAACACCCTCGCACTCACTCCGCCATTCGTCGCTTCCAAGCCGCAAACAACGGACGGGAGGCCGATTTCGCCCGGTCAAAGCCGAACCAGTAGTCCGCCCCGCTTCCCGCAAAATGATAAAGCCTCATCGCCTCCGCGCACTTCCCCTCCAGCGTCTCCGCATCCGCGGGCAAAGCGTCCTTCCACGGACGCACGCGTCCGCCCGGCTCCTTCGCCAGGGGAATGCCCGCCAACACCCACGCCACGGATATCTCATCCAAAAACGCGGGATAACGCTCTCCGCAAAACTCATAAAGCAACAGGCCCCGTTTCTCCAGGCTCAAAGGCTGCTCCAATAATTCCCGCTCCTCCATCCACGCCAGGAAAGCGGGCAGGAAACCAACGTCGCACAGAATCAGCCGCCGGGTCACCCGCTGCCAAACTCCGGCGTTATAAAAACCGTCAATCAGACGGGAAAGCAGACGGGCGTGACGCAAATCGTCCACGCTCATCTCCCGGGTGCGCAACACCTCGTAAGGAGTGTCCGGCGAATAGACAATGCCCAACTCCCCGGCATTCCGCCGCATGGCCGTACCCGGCAACAACTTCAACAACTCCAACTGAATCTCCCCCGTGCCGAAAGAGGCCAGCGTCCGCACGTCCTCCACCATCTGCCGCAAAGTGTAAAACGGCAACCCGGCTATCAAATCGGCGTGGACCACCACGTTGGGCAGGGAAGCCAGAAAACGCAATCCTTCCAAAGCCGCCGACAAGTCGCCCGCCCTCCGGCAAGCCCTCAACACCTCCTCCCGCAGGCTCTGGATGCCCGCCTCCAGGTGCAGCAGCCCCGCGGGCAATTCCTCAATCAAGGCTTTCACCTCGCTGGACAGCAAGGCCGGATGGATTTCCAAGTGGAAACGCATCTCCCCGGCGAATTCCCGGAAAAGCGTCAACAGCTCTACCGCCCGGCGGGAACTGCCGTTGAAGGTCCGGTCCAACAAGCGCACGTCACGGATGCCATGCGCCCGGATGACGCGCAGGCGTTCCCTCACCCGCTCCACAGGCAACGCCCGCACGGGTTTCTCCGCCCCGCTGACGCAAAAAGCGCAGGTGTTGAAACACCCCCGGGTCGTCTCCAACTGCACGAACGGTTTCGACCAATCGAAAAAGCGGCTCCGCTCCGGCGCCTCCAGACGTTCGAAAGCCTCCACTTTGGCCATTCCCCCGTCATGGTACGCGCCGCCGCCATCCACCCAGCAAAGTCCCTTGACGCCTTCCCAGGCCACCGGACGATTCCACACCCGCAACCACTCGTGGAACCCCGTTTCCCCCTCTCCCCGAAAAACGCAATTCACAGAAACATGCCGACGCAAATAAGTCTCATTGTCGCCCAACATCTCCGGACCGCCCAGTATCACGACGCAATCCGGCAGCAGGGCTTTCACCCGCTCCACGATTTTCAACAACACCTCGTGCGTGAACAGCCACGCCGTGGCGGCCACCACGTCCGGCCTCTCCGCCACCACGTCCGCCACCACGCTCCCCACGTTCGAATTGATTGTCGCAGAAACCTTCGTCCACTCCACCCCGTCCTCCCCGGCCGCCTGGGCGTGAATCGCCGCCAAGGCCAACGACGAGTGGGCATACGAGCTATTCAAATCCAACCAAAGCAATTTCATCAGCCAACCTCATTTACACGCCTGCCATCGACAAGAAAGTTCACGACAATCCGTTGTTTTTCAACAGTTCTCGAATCTCCCGCACGAAAAATCCGCATACGCACTTTCCGCAATCCTCCCCCAAAATCAACACCTTCAGAAGGGTTGGATTTCAATTTCTCGATCAGTCGTGCATAATCATCAACAAAGGATACATAACGTTTCTTCAATCGCTTAGCTTCACGCATAAACGATGGCAATGGCTTCACGCTAATTTTCATTCCTCAACTCCTCCAAAAATTCTTCTGCCGAAACAGGCTTCAACTTGCCCTCTCTTTTCAGTTTCAATTCTTTCAACCCGGCATCAACCCCCGCCAAGATTTCCTCCTTGCTGATGTATTCCTCATCCTCCTCTCTTTCTCGCACATCTTGCTCCAATTTCCTAAACAACCAGTCGCGATTGCCCGGCGAAAGGGTCAAGATAAACTGCCACAAACTGTCCAATGAAACGGTCGCTTTCATGATTTGTTCCTCCTTAGTGATTTCTGTTGCGCAAATATACGCAGAAAATCCCGCTTTTTTACTACCTTTGGCGAGAAACCAAACCGATTACACGATGAAACAGTCGCTTGTCTATCTATTCCTTATCCTCCTCTTGGCGTCCTGCGGCACGCAACGCCTGCAAGTTTCCAAGGCGGAAACGCAGGCCCTGTCCCGCCAACTGGGATTCACCGTGAACAAAAAGGACAACATTCCCCTCATGCGGGAAGTCTGCCAATGGCTGGGCACCCCCTACCGTCTCGGCGGCACCACCCGCCAAGGCGTCGACTGCTCGGGATTCGTGGGTGCCGTGTACCAAAACGTCTACCACAAAAAGCTGCACCGCACCGTGGCCGACATTTACAAGCTCGACTGCAAACGCGTCGGGAAAAGAGGGGTGAAACAAGGCGACCTGCTCTTCTTCAACTTCCAGAAGCGCCACCGCCGCCAACTCACCCACATGGGCATCTTCCTCAAACGGGGTTATTTCGTCCACGCCAGCACCTCCAAAGGAGTCATGGTCAACCACCTCTCCCAGTCCTACTACAAAAAGGGCTGGCGCAAGGCAGGCAAAATAAACCGTTAATCAAAAAATAACCCTCAATCAAAATAGCCCCGATTTTTCCGGGCTATCCTCCCCTCTTTCGGAAAACGCACCTTTTTCGCCACCAAATTTATAGGAAAACGCACCTTTTTACCATCCATTTCCATAGGAAAACGCACCTATTCTCAAAAATACTCCCTATATTTGCCTACACAAAATCGAAGAAAGCATGTTATATAGGAAAATCAGCAAACGAATAGAAGAATACCTGTCCTCCCATTCCGACAGATTATTGGTCATAGACGGTGCTCGGCAAACCGGCAAATCATACATCGTGCGCTGGATTGGCCAACAGATGTTCCCCAACTACATTGAAATCAATATGGAAGAAGACAAGATGAGAGACCGTATTTTTGCCAACGCAAAAACGACAAAAGACTTTTACCTGGCACTCAGTGTCTTCGCCGGAGAAAAAATGAAAGACAAGGACTCCACCCTGGTGTTCATCGACGAGATACAAGCGTACGACCACCTCCTCACTCTTGTGAAATTCCTCATGCAAGAAAACAGATTCACATACATCGCCAGCGGCTCCCAACTCGGAGTGACGCTGAAAAACACGCAATCCGTTCCCATCGGCAGTCTCAGCATCGAACACATGTATCCCATGGATTTCGAAGAGTTTCTATACGCCAACGGAGTAGGGAAAGAAGCGATAGCGGCCATGAGAAACAATTTCAACAACAACCAGTCAATGCCAGAAGCCTTGCACGCCAAAATGCTCGACTTCTTCAAAAAATACCTTCTTGTGGGAGGGCTTCCCCAAGCCGTCAACAAATACGTCGAGAGCAGAAACATCGTCGAGTTCAGAAAGATTCAGCAGGAGGTGCACACCCTGTACAGCATTGATGCCTCCAAATACGAAGAAGAACATAACAAAAGATTGAAAATCCGCCGCATTTTTGACATGATTCCCTCCAATCTCGAGAACAAGAAAAAAAGGATTGTCATCAAAGACATTGAAGGCAAGCGTTGGAAACGCACCGATGACTATTTGGACGAATTCGAATACCTTATTTCGGCAGGCGTGACACTCGAGGTCAAGGCTATCAGTAAACCGTCCTATCCGTTAGTGGAAAACAGCGGCAAGAATCTGATAAAACTATACTTGAACGACGTGGGCATTCTTTCAGGCATATACTACCGCAACAACATCAAAGCCATCATGTCCGACATCAAGAGCATCAACCTCGGCTCCATTTATGAAACCGTGGTCGCCCAAGAATTGCGAGCACATGGATATAACCTGTATTACTATGACAATAAGAAAAACGGCGAGGTCGATTACCTCATCGACGACCCGGACAATCTGACAAACATACCCATCGAGGTGAAGTCGGGAAAAGATTATACCGTCCACAGCGCATTGGACAAATTTTTGGCCACTAAGGAATACAACATCAAACGAGCCTATGTCTTGTCAAACGAGCGGGAAGTCCGCATCGAAGACGGCATCACCTACATCCCAATTTACTACGTCATGTTTTTCGAGAATGTGTCGCATGTCGTGGAAGCGTTATTGGATTAAACAACCTCATTATGTGTGTACGCAGGATACAAGGTTTTATGTCGACCTTTCAATGGATATGGTAGTTCTTGGTCTCAATGATTTGAATTTTTTACTCAATAATGATTCTGTACTGCATAAAATAATATATATTTTGTGCAACACACTTTGTTGTTTGAATAAAAATAGTAATATTGCATTTGAATAACAAGGCAGGAGATGAAAACAATCATTCTAAATCACGCAAGGAACGTGATGAACTGATGTCTCGTCCGTATTTGACACGTAAGAGCATCCAGAAGTATAGAAGAACTGACCAAAACACGCACCCGTCATTATGGCAACGTGCTGGATTCGCCTGGTTTGCCACGCATTACTCTCGCATCAGACACGGATCAGGCACGGGTCTGTGCCGCAAAGCTTTGCGTCATTCATACGAGAATGATGCGAGAATGATGCGCGCACAATAAGGGCGAACCATATCCATGGCCCGCCCTTCCTTTATACAAACATCCTGCGATTCAAGCGCCCGCGCCCAGGAAGATTCCGCCCACGTAGGGAATCAACCAGAACGCCCAGACGAAAACGCTGAACTTGCTGAAATTCGCTTTGGCCTTCTCGTTACCCTTCCAATAAGTCCAAATTGCCCAAATAGCATGCACAGCCATAAGAATAATCGCCAACAACCCCGTAATGGCATGCAAAATATCCGAACTGCTTCCACCGGTGTACATTGAAGAACCGTTGGCTGCGGCAATCTGCGACATCAAAGTGGTTCCCAGTGTGTCGGCGCAAAGGCCGAGACAGAAGAATACGATGTGCCACAATTTCAACACTTTCTGAATACGTTCCGCCCATGTCCCTATCGTGTAGAACACGAGGGCGAGCGTGATACTGACAATAGCTGTTCCTAAAAAAGCCGGCATAATTCTCTATTATTTATTGTTTGATTTTCGTGGTTTGTTTCTCTCTTGATTCCATTGGTCCATGTACTGCTTCTCTTTAGCGAAAGCCTCCTCTGCAGCAGCGATATCACCTTTCGCTTTCAACAAATTCCCCTTCCGCTTCATCAAATTACTCTTAAGTATAAGATCGTCCGTGCGGGCAAACTCTTCATCCACCCACTCAATCCCCTGCTGAAGAATGGCAGGATCAGTACACCCCGCCAACTGATTCATGAACACATGAAAATAAGTCGTCCCACTTCCTGCCCGGAAAAGGTTATAGCGGAAAGCCTTGCGCATCTCGTCCAGCATCCCTTGATAATCTTTCTCATACATCCGTTTGGCCGTATAGAGATAAGCCAAGAAAGAAGGAGCCTCGGGATGATCGAAACGAGAAATATAACTTACCAGTGTGTCTAAACGCACCGCATCAAAAGGTTTCCCGCTCTCGGGCTTCCAACTTGCCAGTTCAAACATCGAATAATAGAAAATGTCCCGCAACATACCGTCCACCCGCTCCTTCCCAATCTGACGATAAGCATAATCAAGGCTGTCCATCAATGCCCGCACGGGAGCGGAAAGCGGATCTGATAGCGCATTTGTCAGAATATGCCAATTCGCCTCGTCCTTCCACTCCCGGATAGGTAGCAAGACCACATATTCCCGAGACACCCGGGCGGCCTCATCCTGCTCGCGGGCGTACATGGCAGTGTATAAATATCCCCGCAAAAACGCCAGGTTTCGGTCGCCATTGGCAAAACGCTCTCGGGAAGCCCGCAGACTCTCCCGAGGATTTATGGCCTGCTCCCCTTCCTCGACAAACAACTTCACGTCGCAATAACCGACCACCTTATGCTCCAGTTCCCCCGTTTCCGGATCCACAAACAAAAGGGTAGGGTAAGCCCTCACGCCGAATTTGTTCTTAATCATCACGCCCACGGCATCCTTCTCCATGTCATACTGTACATTAATGAAATGCTCATTGAAGAAACGCCCCACCGTATCGTTCGGGAACACATTTTGTGCCAACTTCTTGCAAGGACCGCACCACGAAGTGTAACAATCTATGAACACAAGCTTGTCCGCTTTGCGGGCCTTTTTCAAAACACGTTTCCAAGCGGTATCCTGCTCGAATTGAATACCGGAATTTTGTGCACTCGCCCCAAAGGCAAACACGTAAACTGAAAAAAAGATTGTAAAAATGAATCTCATATCGTTCTTTTTTAATGATTTATCTACTTCTGCGACGTATATAAATGAATATCCCGCTACCCGCCAAAAGAATCGGCAACCCCCACACGAGGACGATCCGCATCACGCCCCAACCGGCGAAACTCATATAGACTTTGTCATCGACACGATCCAAATCTGGAATTTCAATCGGCATATAAATCGGACGACAAGCATTGCTCAAATAATGGAATGTCCCCATGGGAATCGAGGCATTCAACGTATTGCTCGACAAACCGCCGGAACCGTTCGCCATGCAATCGGCATCCCCGACAATCACCACCCGCTGCTCCTTGCCATTAATCATGCGACTCATGGCAGCCATCGTCGTATAAGTTTTAGCTTCTTCCCCGGCTTCCGGATGATATTCCAAAGGACTCACCGCGTAATCAAGCGACTCCAACTCATTCCACACGCGGTAAGAACGATTTTCCCTAATCTTCACCTCCTCTGCCAACGTGTCACTCTGCGCCAATGGAACGAAAGAGAATCCCCTATCGGCAACCCGTTCAATACCCGTTGCCGTAGGCAAAGACACAAACTTTGCTACAAAAAACGGGGACACCCTCGATGCCTCTGCCGTCAGGGGAGCACGCAACTCGTCCGGATTCAAATCCTTGTCTCGATACTGTACTAAGGTTCCATCTGTCAGCTCGACACCAAGATACTTGTTCAGCCACGGATTCATCACCTCTTGCCGTTTCGGCTCACCTAAAACAAAAAGATTTCCTCCTCGCTCGATATACTCACGCAAATGCTCCTCCTCCTCTGCGGAGAAAGGAGTCCGCTGGTCTGCAATCATCAACACCGTAATATCATCAGGCACACGTCGGGCAAGAGAAACGTTTACCACATCGAAGCCCATATTCACTACGGAATTCTGGTGCTGCTTGGCTGCCAAGAAAGTATAATAACCGTATTTGTCCAACCCTTCTACCGTCCGAATGCAATGGCCGGTCACATAACCGATTTTCGGCATCTCCTCGATCAAGCGGCTAAGTGCCGTGGTGATTTCAAATTCTTTCGGATAAATACTCACCCGATCCGTTATGGTATGCAGCCAGGAATGTCTCTCCCCGTTCAACTTGCATTCATACACGAAAGTGCGCTCCCCCGTCAAATCCACCTTGGCGCGGATCTCTGCGGGCGACAGCACCCGGTTCGTGTCCAACCGATAGTTAATGCAATACTTCTGCATCAACCCATGCAAATCCGTCTTGTGTTTTTCAAGCTCCTTCCGCAACCGCTCCGCCGCGAAAGGATCGTCCTGCGGGGTGATTGTGTCATAATAATAAACGACCTTCAATTTCGTGTCCGGCTTGAAACGGACAAACTCCTCGAACAATTCTTGATTGAACAGGACAAACCGTGGGAAGCGGTAAGCTTGATAGGATGCGAAAATGTTCACGTATGCCGTGATTTCCAAGTCTCCATCCAATTGTGCGACCACCTCCTGGCTCTTTGGAAGAATTGAGTTCATCTTCATCCTCGTCGTGTCCGCATACACTTTCAATGTCGGGCGTGACGAAAGATAACCGCAAAGGCAGACCACGGCGATGATTCCCACGTACTTGCCCAAGGTTTTCGTTCCCCGCTCCTTCTGCCGGATTGCGTTCAAACGGATGATGCAAAGGGAAATGAACAGAATGGTCACCAACGGGAAATACAGCAAATCCTCGCTGCATATCAACCCGTTCACGAAGGTGGACGCCCGCCCCAAGATACAAGTCCAATAGGTGATGTCGCGGATGACGTCGTACTCCTGCCCCACATTCCATAAGGACCCCAACAACATAAACACGACGAAAGTCCCGATTGCCGCCACGAACTGGTAGGAAGTGAGACTGGAGACAAACACGCCTATCGCCATATAGGTGCAAGCCAGCATGAACAACCCAAACCAGCCCACCATAACGGCCCCCCACTCAAAATCCTTGATCGTGCAACCGCTAATAATGACATACATTAACAATATCGCAAACATCGCGAAGGCAAAAGTCACCATGGCAAGGTACTTACCCAACACGATATCCCGGTTCTTCACGGGCGAGGAATAAAGCAATTTGATGGACCCCGAACTCAACTCCCGGCTGATGACCCCCATGGTCAGGAGGGGAATATAATAATAGAGGTAAGTCTGGATTGTCCCCCACAAGCCTCTGGCAAATAACATGGTGGACAAGGCAGGCGACCTACGCGGGATAAGCCCGACATAGAGATCGGTGAACGACAAGGCTGTCTGTACAGTAAAAAGCAACAAGATAAACCAAGAAATCGGCGAATAGAACAACACTTCCAGTTCCTTCCTCGCTATTCTGAATATCATTCTCATAGGATTCTCTATTTAAGATTACGTGATTTTTTAGATAACGCCGCGAATATCGTGTCCAGCGAGCTTTTCTCCAGTATCATCTCCTGCAAATGCCAAGAATGCTGACCGGAAAGCAGAACCACCTGGTCCGTCAACTCCTGCGCGTCAGAGAAATGAACCCGGTACTGGTTCGCTCCCAGGTCGTCAATCTCCTGCACGCCCGGAACTCGACGCAGCAACTCCAAGTCCGGCATCGTCCCGAACCGCAGAAGCAGCGTGCTCGGAACGATGTAGTTGTCAAACTCCTCCACGCTGCCCGTGAATATCAGCTTCCCCTGCTCGATCATGAAAATCTCGTCGCAAGTCGCCTGAACCTCCGAAAGAATGTGCGTGGAAAGAATCACCGTCCGCTC
Organism: uncultured Butyricimonas sp.; assembly: GCA_944320555.1. Lineage (GTDB taxonomy): Bacteria > Bacteroidota > Bacteroidia > Bacteroidales > Marinifilaceae > CALUMT01. The sequence continues at coordinate 70,775 of CALUHX010000002.1, forward strand.
CTCCGCGATGTCCTTGATCAAACGACGGATCTCGATGATCTGGTTCGGATCCAACCCGTTCGTCGGCTCGTCGAATATCACCAGCTCCGGGTGGTGGATGATCGCCTGCGCTATCCCCACCCGTTGCTGGTAGCCCCCGGAAAGATTCCGCAACAACCGCTTCCGGAAATGCGCTATCGAACAAATTTCCAACACCTCGTCTATCGCACGCTTGCGGTCACGCGTCTCCATGTCCCGCACGTCCGCAGCGTGGCGCAGATACTCCTCCACCGTCAGCTCCTCGTACAAGGGCGGCTTCTGCGGAAGGAAGCCGATATGCCGCTTCGCCGCTATCGGGTCCGTCTTCGTGTTCACCCCGTGGACAAACACGTCCCCTTCCGTCTGCCGCAAAACCCCGCAAATAATGTTCATCATCGTCGACTTCCCCGCTCCGTTCGACCCCAGCAGTCCGTATATTCCCCGCCGGGGTATATCCAAACTGATGTCCCTCACCGCCCATTGCACGCTGTAACGGTGCGACAAATGTTCTATCTTCAATATGCTGTCTGATGTCATAATCTATCTTATTATTAACTACTCCTTCTGCGCAACCAAATGAACACCCCTAATCCCAACGTGAATAGCGGCAAGAAATATAGGAACAGGAATTTCATCCAACTGTAGCTGGTTCCCGTCACGTGCAGCGTCTTGTCCGGAGCGATGCCGCGGTCCGTGTTGATAGGTGCCTCGCCATACGACAACCAGTTGGCAAGACTCAACGGCAGGAAGTCATTGTAGCTCCCGTTCGAGCGTCGTGTGGTAAAACTAAGTTCACCATTTGAGAGGCAGTCCGCATCCCCGATGACGATAATGCGCTGCTCCTTCCCGTTCACCTGACGGGTCAACCCCAACGCCGTGGTAAACCGCTTGCTGATTTCCCCCGCCTGCGGATTGAATCGCACCGTGTCGTCCACGAAGTCGGTCGTCTCCAGTTCCGTCCACGCCCGGTAGGTCGTGTCGGTGGTTGCTATCGGGAAGAGTTGGAATCCCTTGTCCTCCACCACTTCCACGCCGCCCGCCACCGGCATACTCAATTTCCTGGACAAACGCCACAATGCATTCCGCGCTTCGGCGGTAGTGGTCGATGCCAATATCTGTGGTTCGATGGTACGGCTCTCCACGACTTTAGGAGTAACCTCCACCCCTAATAGATTCCGCAACATGGGGTTGTAGACATCCCGGAAATCCGGCTCCACCAACAGGAGCAGGTTGCCGCCCCGGTCGATAAACTCCCGTAAATGCTTCTCCTCCTCGGGCGAGAACGCCTCCCGGGGATCGGGAATTGTCAGCACGGACACCTCCGCCGGAACCGGCTGCCCCAAAGAAATCCGGGTAATATCAAAACCTTGGTTCCACAAAGAAGTCTTCACCTTCTTATTGTTACCCACATAACTGTAGCCCAAAGGATATTCGTCTGTTATCGAGCGTTCCCCGTGTCCTGTGACGAACGCCATGAGCGGCATATCCATCACGAAACGCTTGAGTGCCATGGTAATCTCCGCCTCCGTCGGAATTCGTTGCCCACCCCAATAATAGGCCCGCAACCATTGCTTCTGCCCGTTCTCCCGCTCCACCAACCAGATGGGCACATACCCCTCCTCGCTGAGATCCACCATGCGGTCGATGTCCTCCTTCGTGTTCAGGCGGGTGCTGTCCAATCCGTCCCTCTTGCAAATCTCCATGGCACGCTGGTGTGCGCTCTTCTGCTCATAACGCCCGGCGGCCTTCTCCTCGGCGATTTCCGCATAATAATAGACGATGTTCAATTTGATCTCCGGCTTGAAACGGGTGTATTTCTCAAAAAGTTCCCGTTGTTTCATTTCGAATTTCGGATATTGAAAATCGTCCCTATAATACGGAGCCAGAATATTTACGTAACAGGTCAGCGAGAGTCCCCCGTCCAGTTGGCTCACAATATCCTGGCTGACCGGCAGGATGGTGTTCCGCTTCGTGGCGGTGGCGTCATAATAGAACTTGCAAGCCGGACGGGAAGTGATTATCGCCGCCACGCATACCAAGGCGATGACCGCCACGTTCTTGAGTGCCGTCTTCCAGAAAGGAATCCCCTGCCGCACCGCCTTCAGGCGGATAATGGCGAAAGAGAGGAACATCGCCGACACGATGGGGAAATAAAGCAAATCCTCGCTGCAAATCATACCCTTGATGAAGGTTTCCGTCCGCCCCCTCATCGACAACCAATAAGTGATATCCCTCACCCAGGCGTACTGCTGACCGTAGTCGCCGACAATGCTCAACAACCCCAGCACCATGATTGTAACAATTGCTGCGATAAGCTGGTAAGAAGTCAAACTCGAAATGAACAAGCCCACGGCAAGATAAGTACACGCCAACAAGAACGTACCCAACCAACCTGCGAGCACCCATTTTATCTCGAAATAGTCTATGGTACACCACCCGTAAATGATGTTGATAAGCGACGTACCCGTCAGGATAAAGGCGAATACCACCAACGCCGCGTATTTCCCGAGGATAATCTGGTAATTGCGCACCGGAGAGGAATACAACAACTTGATAGACCCGCTCGTCATTTCCCGCCCGATGATTCCCATGGTCAGGAAAGGAATGTAGAACGCCAACAGCCGCATGATTTTCGGCAACAATCCTTGACTGTCAAACCCGTCACGGACAAAAGCGAAAGAAGAAGCGTAAAGAAACCCGCCATACTGCCGCACTGTCAGTAAAAAATACTCGTAAGTATTACAAAAACTGATACCGGATTGTATGATATAGCACAATAACAATAACCAAGCGATAGGCGAATAGAACAACACTTCCAGTTCCTTCCTCGCTATTCTGAATATCATTCTCATAGGATTCTGTGTTTAAGATTTACGTGATTTTTTTGATAACGCCGCAAATATCGTGTCGAGCGAACTCTTCTCCAATATCATCTCTTGCAGATGCCAAGAATGCTGTCCGGAAAGAAGCACCATCTGGTCCGTCAACTCTCGCGCGTCCGAGAAATGCACACGGTACTGGTTGCCACCCAAATCGTCGACCTCTCCAACGCAGGGAATCCGGCGAAGCAACTCGATGTCCGGCTGTGAACCGAATCGCAATAGCAGCGTGCTCGGCACGATGTAGTTGTCAAACTCCTCCACGCTGCCCGTGAATATCAGCTTCCCCTGCTCGATCATGAAAATCTCGTCACAAGTCGCCTGAACCTCCGACAAAATATGCGTGGAAAGAATCACCGTCCGCTCCTCCGCGATGTCCTTGATCAAACGACGGATCTCGATGATCTGGTTCGGATCCAACCCGTTCGTCGGCTCGTCGAATATCACCAGCTCCGGGTGGTGGATGATCGCCTGCGCTATCCCCACCCGTTGCTGGTAGCCCCCGGAAAGATTCCGCAACAACCGCTTCCGGAAATGCGCTATCGAACAAATTTCCAACACCTCGTCTATCGCACGCTTGCGGTCACGCGTCTCCATGTCCCGCACGTCCGCAGCGTGGCGCAGATACTCCTCCACCGTCAGCTCCTCGTACAAGGGCGGCTTCTGCGGAAGGAAGCCGATATGCCGCTTCGCCGCTATCGGGTCCGTCTTCGTGTTCACCCCGTGGACAAACACGTCCCCTTCCGTCTGCCGCAAAACCCCGCAAATAATGTTCATCATTGTCGATTTTCCCGCTCCGTTCGAACCCAGCAGTCCGTATATTCCCCGCCGGGGTATCTCCAGACTGATGTCCCTCACCGCCCATTGCACGCTGTAACGGTGCGACAAATGTTCTATCTTCAATATGCTGTCTGACATTATATCTCTTTTTTTGAAACGTGACTTACTAAAACCTTCCGGCGAATCGGCGAGATCCGCCGGAAGATTCACTTGAAACAACCCAAATTATCAGTTACAATTCAGGATATTGCAACTTATCCGTGTCTATTCCGTATTCCGTCTTCAACAGGTTAATCATAAACTCATACTTCTGCTTAATCCAATCGATGCCCGTCTTGCCATCGACCCTTCCGTCATCCTCATCATTATATTGCCGACTGAACAACCCGATAACGGAAGGTTCCAAATCCTGATTTCCTACTGTGGCAGGCTCCGCATACAATAATTCCAAAGGAACTGTACACAATTTCAAGAATGCGAAGAAGTCATTCATTCGCGACTGGGTGATATTTCCATTCACCAATGTCGAAGTAGTCAAAAATCCTCTTTTGAAAAGCCCTTCCCCTCTCAAGGCTGCATAAGCGTATGAATGCCCCATAATCATAAAATCCTCGTCATACTCAAACACATCATTCTCCTGCAAGGTTGACATAAATGCCGTGTTCAGGTTTCTGGAGAAATAAAGTTTATCCATGTCTGTCATGGTATCGAAGTTTGAATTGGCCCAATTCACGGCGATACGGCTAAACGACCTATAGACATCTATTTGTACGGTGTCTCTAAGTGTGATAACTTCCCCGTCAACAATCTCAACTCCAGCCGTCACCACATTGCCCAAATACGAACACAGCAAAAATCGAAGCGGCATATAATTCAAATAATTTTCCGGATAAAGATTGAAACAGCAATTCTCACACATTTCCAACACCCGCCCCGCATAATCCTGATCGGCAGGCTCTCCCAACATATATCCTGCCGCTTCAGACGTATAATAAAAATCTTCGTTTCCCATTAAATATTCCGTCCAACCAGTATTATTCCAATAAAGATCCTTTTTCTCGAACTCATAAAGGATATAAAAACCGTACTTATTATAATAGTCCACGATTTTGTCGTCATAATCATGGTCGCCCTGCGGCAACTGATAAAACACCTCATTCTCTGTTCTCGGAACAATGTCGTCTTCCTCGTTACATCCCGCCAACAAGGCGACACCCAGCAATAAATATGCTATCCATTTCATAATCAATATTCGTTTTGTCTTAAATTACTATTTCTATCCAAAGCGGTCTGCGGTATGGGCAAGGCATAGCGGGGATCTTCTTCCTCCAATACGAAAGAAGTCCTCTCCGTCTCCACATAGAAAAACTCATGCACGATCCGGGGCATCCCGTTGCGCCGTAAATCAAACCAGCGAAAATTTCCCTCCCAACAAAGCTCCCGTTGCCGTTCCCGCAAGCAAAAATCCAATAAATCCTGCGGCGAAGCGAAATCGTTCAATTGTTTCTCGACATATCCATCAAACCGGCTACGGCGCAGCGTGTTCAAATCGTCCAATCCCCGTTGGCCTGCAGAAGCATCCTCCGTCTCCACATATTTGCGGATATAGGCCTCTGCCCTGTTCAGATACACCTCGCCCGTCCGGATTCCGGCATTATCCGCCCCAGTACTTTTCAATATACCGGCGACCCATTCAGGCTGACCTGTGGCATATCCTCTCTGAAAATATGTCTTTGAGTGACGAACATCTGCTCGAATATCCTTTTCCTGTACCGGATCAAGATCCTCTCCAAAAACATTCACAAGTTCATCTGAAGGCAGCCAAGTCGTTTGTTTATTCGTTACAAATATCTGGTTTGAGCCACTATTAATCAACTCATAATGACACGCCCATAATATCTCATCAGGACTATAATACACGCTCCATACCTTACCATATCCTGTATTCTCGGCAAACGACAACAATTGAGGTTTCTCGTTCAAGACAGAATCAGCATATTGTATGACCTCATCCCACCTCTCCATATAAAGATACATCCGGGAAAGCAGTCCGTATGCAGCCAAACCGTTCATCCTGTACAAAGTCAGATTCTGTGGATACTGGCGCATCAGCCGTGCCCCTTCCAACAAATCCCGTTCGATTTGCTCATACACTCCGGCCACGGTGCCGCGGACAGGCTTGTCCTCAGTGACTCCCGACACCAACTTCAACGGTACTCCCATATTCTGGTTCGGATCACCGTAGGTGTAAGGCAGACTAAACCAGTTCACCAAATGGAGATAATAAAATCCCCGCAACGCCAAAGCCTCCCCCCGCAGATATTCCTTCCTCTCCTCGTCGCCCTGCATGTCATCCAAATAATCCAGCACGATATTGCATCCCTTGATGCGTTCGTAAGGAAGGCTCCAAAATTCTTCATGAGCAGCCTCATCCTCGTCTCCCTCGTCAAACATGGTTACATCATAACAAAACATCCTGCGCCATTCATGTTTCACTCTCAATTGGCTAGACAAACTTTCATCCTCTTGGTTACATTTAATCTCATCCGTCAGGAACGAGGTCGCATAATTAAACATATACGACTCGTCTTCCGTAAGATATCCCTCTCCCTCTAAGATTTTCTCCATGTCGGAAACCGTCGAAGGGCGTATCTGATTCTGGCTCGTCTCTTCTAAAAAGTCATCGCATTCCCAAAGGGCTGCTGCGACAAGCATACACATCAATTTCTTCATATATTCTACTTTATGGATTAAAAACTAATGTTCAAACTAAAGGCGTAATTGTGACTCATCGGCTGGTTGCCAAGCGCCACTTCCGGATCCCGGCCCAAAAAATCCTTGCTCCGGATTTGGAAAGGATTCGTCATCGAGAACGAGCACGATAGATTTTGTAGAAAATTGGGCAACTTGGCGGGAGGAAGCGTGTAAGACAATTGCAACGAATTGCAGCGAATATACCAAGCATCCACCACCCGCGTGTCGGAATTCGCATACAATTCATATGGCCGGAAAGTGGTGCCAAGCGTGACAGGCACCGATATCGGCTGTGCGCTCGTCGAGATGTTCGGCAGCGAGGGCACGTTGGTGATTTTTTCGTCTCCCGGTTTTCTCCATCGTTTCAACCATTCCGTGGACATATTGTATTCCTCTCCCGGTATGCTCGTGTAATTGGCCGACATCGGAGCCAAAAAAGACTGGTTCCCGTAACTGAAATACAGTCCGCTGGTCAGGCTCAACGTCTTGTAACGAAGGGTGAACGACACTCCCGTCGTGAAGTCCGGCTCCATCTTCCCGACATAATTCATATACAACGTGGCATCGTCGGCAGCCGCCTCCAATTCCGTTCCGGACAAGTCGAATTGCGGTCCTCCGTTTTCAGGATTCAATCCGGTGAATCGGAATGCCCAAAAACTGGACACCGCGTACCCTTCTTTGTTCAAGTTGCCGGAAGCCGCTTCGCGCCAGCTCCCTTCCGGATCCAAAGTGGAATTGATTTCATTCTTCACCTTCCCGAAATTGAAACCCAAAGAAAGCAACCAATTCTTCGTCCGCAAGGGGGTAAAGCTGATTGAAGCATCCCAACCGGAGTTCTTCATCTCTCCTCCATTGATCGCCCGAGAACGCACGCCATGCTCTAAAGGCACCTGTTGCTCCACCACCATGTCGGTCGTCTTCTTGTAATACCATTCGAACGAACCCAATATATGATTCTTGAAAAGACTGAATTCCGTTCCCACATTGATATTCTGCACCTTCTCCCATTTCAAGTGCGGAGCCGGCAATGTGGGCACCGTTAAAGAATAGCCTCCGTTCGAATTGGCCGTGATTGTGGCTATCAAATCAGGACTGACCGAAGCCACGTTTCCTTGAAATCCATACGTGAAACGGATATTCATGTCGCTCAGCAAATCCTGCCCCTCTAACCAATGCTCGGAACCGATGTTCCAACGAAAGCCCATGGCCCACACCGGCAGGAAGCGCGTGCTCTTGTCCTGCCCGAACTGATTGGAAGCATCCGAACGCACACTGAGATTCACGGCGTAACGATTGTCATACATGTACGATAACGCCGTATAGAAAGAAAGATTGTTCGATTTCGTGTCCGTGATGGTCGGTCGTGTCACCGCATAAATATTTTCCCTCACTTGGTCGTTGGCATCAATGATATATCCTGGGAGATCCACGAATATGTGGCCTTTGTCGGGCAAATAGCCGTAATTCGTCTGATTGTAACCGGTCGTCGACGAACTGCGGATTTCCTGTCCGATCATAGCGGTGAAGGAATGCACCTCGTTGAATATCTTCGTGTACTCCAACTGGTTTCTCCAGCTCCAGTTTTCACTGCTGTTCCGCATTTCCGACAACTCGCCGCCCACCGGCAGACGAGATTCATTGTATTCCTCGCTCCCTTCCGCATATTCCTCGAAATCATACCCCCGGATATTCGCAATATAATTCGTCTGTTCCGTGTACCACGTTTCTCCATGCGTGGAAGTATAGCTGTAAGAGAAGGTCGTGTTAAAACCCAAATCGTTTGTGATTTTCCAACGCACTGCCATATTGGCATTAAGCGTGGATTGGGTGTTTTTGTTCCCGCTGTTATGCAGCTCGTTCAACACATTGAAAGCATACCCGTTCGTGGCCCGATAGAAAAACAAGTCGCCCTCATCCGTATATGCCCGCAAAGCCCTGTTAGTGTTGGTGGCGTACCCGTAAGGATCCTCCCCGACAAAAGCGGAGGTCTTGCTCGTGCTTCCGTTCAATCCGATATTGAACGTGACACACTTCCACATGGTGGTAGACAGATTCAGATTGCCCGTGTACTGCTCCTGTCCATTGCCTATTGCGGTGTTCTTCGTGTTGGTGTAGCCGAAAGAAGCGCGATAGGTGGCTTTGTCGCTCCCTCCCGAGATACTGAGATTATGACTGTGGCTCACTGCGTTACGAAACAACAAATCAAACCAGTCCGTGTTGTTCGTCTCCAATTCCCGTGCGCCCGCACTGAATTCCTCCAAAGAGATTTCTCCCCGCTCGAAAGCGAGGGCGAGTCCCAGATAGCCCATCCGCTGCTCCGTTCCCAACACCAGACCGTTCTCGTACGCCTCGCGGGAAACATCCACCCGCTGCTGCGAGTTCATCAACTCCATCCGGTTATAGTTCAATCGAGGAGTAAACGTCACGCTTCCGCCGTAATTCAACGAAAGCCGTCCCTTCTCCCCCTTCTTGGTCGTGATGACAATCACCCCGTTCGCCGCCTTCACCCCGTAAATGGCGGTGGCCGAAGCGTCCTTCAGCACCGTGATGTCGTCAATGTCCTGCGGGTTCAACCACGAAATGGCGCCTCCCACGAAGTCCTTGATCATGTCCATATTGTCCGGATTCAAGTTGGTCAGGTCGTTCGTCTCGAACGGAAGCGGGTCCTCCTGAATCACGCCGTCCACCACCCACACCGGCTCGGCGCTGCCCAACAGGGTGGACGTGCCGCGCACTCTCACACGTTGGCGAGTTCCCGTCAAGCCGCTCGTGTTGATGACCATCATCCCCGGAATCTTGCCCTGCAACGCCTGCTCCAGGGTCTGCGTTCCGGTCAGCACCAGGTCCTCTGCGTCCACGTGGCTGGTCGAGCCCGCCATGGAGCGTTTCTTCACCGTCTGATAACCCGTCACCACCACCTCGTCCACGTTCTTCACGTCCATCGTCATCTTCACGTCAATCGAGTCCTGCCCCGTGTACTTCACCTCCTGCGTCTTCATCCCCACGAACGAGAACACCAGCGTGATGTCCTCCATCTCCGGCACGTCGAACACGTACAGCCCTTGAACGTTGGTCACCGTTCCCGCGCTCGTGCCCTTCAACATCACCGTCACACCGGGAATCGGCTCGCCCAGCTCGTCGCGCACATGCCCCCGTATCAGCACGGATTTCTTCGACTGCGCCGGCTGCTGCCTGGGAAGCGGCAGGAGAAGCACCAGATTCTTCTCCACCTCGTAGCGCAACGAGATTTTCCGGCACAAATCGTCCAACACAAGCCGCAAGGGCGAGTCCTCGAAATCGAGGGAGACTTTCTGCGTCGCGCTCACGATTTTCTCGTCGTAGACAAAATGGACGCCCGACTTCTTCTCGATTTCCTCCAACACCGGACGGACAAGCGCGTCCTTCACAGAAATGCTAATTTTTTTGTCAAGAGTCTGGGAATGAAGATTCCCCACCGTCATGCTCAAAAGGAAACAGGCCAAAAGATACCTGCATCGAAAAAGTTTAAGCATGAACCTTTCACTTAATCGTTTTTTGTCATACCTTTGTTTTTAGAGTTACTACTTGTACTTGAGCCTTAGACAGGCTTATTTCTAACGGGAAGGCTCCACCCTTTCCGTTATTCTTTTTCATCTTTTCGCACTTATATGAATCGTGTCGCCTCGTTGCTCGAAGCGGATGCCCGCGACGCGCTCGAGCACGCCCAACGAGAACTCCAACGTCTCGCTCCGGGAAATCACTCCCGCCATGCGCTTCTCCCGCAACGAGTCCGCTGCGAAACGGAACTCCACGTCATACCAGCGGCCAACTTGGGCAAACACATCTTCAAGCGTCGTGTTCTTGAACACGTATCTCCCCTGCACCCACGAAATGTATTGCGAGGCGTCCACTTCCCGAACCAGAATGTCCTCCGATTCCCGCCGGACAATAGCCTGCTCGTTCGGACGCAACAGTTTCATATTGCCTTGCCTGCCCACCCGCACGCTTCCTTCCGCCAGCGTGGCGCACAACGTCTCGTCGGGATAGGTCGACACATTGAAATGCGTGCCCAACACCTCCACCACGCACTCGCCCGCGTGGACCACAAAAGGCCTCGCGCTGTCTTTCGCCACCTCGAAATAAGCCTCTCCCTCCAGCCTCACCTCGCGTTTCCCGGCGAAAGTCTCCGGATATTCCAACTCGCTCCCCGCATTGAGCCAAATCCTCGTCCCGTCGGCCAGATTCAACCGGTACTCTCCCCCTCTCGGCACAATCAGTCGGTTCCGCCTCACCACCGTGTCCGCCGTCTTCTCCGCCTCGTATGTCAATTGTCGGCCCTCGTTGGAAATCCTTGCGCTCCCCTCTTCCTCGACGATGCTTCCCTCCCTCTCGTCCAAGCTCACCCTCTTCCCGTCGTCCAGCACCAGCGTCACCCCTTGGAACTCCGACAGGCGGGAACCATCGCCCGCAACCGCGTCTTCCCCGCCCGGATACGACAAGCCGATAAACACGCCCGCCAACAAGACGGCCGCCGCCGCGGACACCCTCACCGCAAGACGCCTCAAGCGCCTTTCCCTCAGACGACGCACCAGCCTGTCCCAGCACGCCTCCTTGTCGTACGCCCGCACGAACTCTATCGAACGCTTGAGCCTGTGATATTCTCGTTTCTTGTCTTTCTCTTCTTTCATAGCGTTTGCCTTTTATTACAAGAGAAGAGAAAAACAAAAATGGGTGACAAAAAAACAGAAAATTTTATCCCAAAAAGAAAAAAAGTAGATTGTGCCTCGCCCTCAACTTCCGAAGCGCGCGGGAAAGATGTGTCTTCAAGGTGTTTACGGACATCCGCAATTTCGCGGCGGCCTCCTTGTATGTCTTGTCGTCCAGAATGACCGCCTTCACCGCCGCCACCTCCTGCTCGGGCAATTTTTCCAAATCGGCGTACAACGCCTTTACCTTCTCCTCCCACTCCTCCTCGTCGACGGACTCGTCCGGAATCTCCGCGGCGACTTCCGGAATCTCCTCCATCGAGTATTGCTGGTAATGCCGCAAATGCGCCAGCGCCATGTTCTTGGTCGATGTCAACAAATATCCCCGGAGATTGTCCGTTATCTTCTTATAATACTCCTTCTCCCAAAAATAAATGAACACGTCCTGCACGGCCTCCTCCGCCAGCTCGAAAGAATCTGTCAACTGCACGGCGTACACGCACAACTGCATGTGATACGTGTCGAACAATTTCCGGAACGCCTCCTTGGGATTCACCGAGAACAGTTCCAGCAATTGCCTGTCTACTTCCGCGTAATATTTGTCCGATAAGGCCGCCACGCTGTCAAAAAAAATAAGGCAGGAGGGACTTTCTCCGCCGTCCCTCCCTATGCGATTAACAATCCGTTAGAACTTCCACCCGAGGGAGAATTGGAACACCCGGTTGTAATTCGAGCCGTCCACGAACCGGTCATACTTGTCCATCACTTGCGTCATACCTATGTTATAACGCAACGAGGCCACCATGCCGAACTTGAAATCGTAGCTCAAGCCCAAGTCCAGGCTAAAATCGAAATTCTTCGCCAAATCCTTCACGATGTCATACTCCCCTTTCACCGGAGTCGTCTTGAACTTGCACTTGCTGTTCGTCAGGAAGCTGAATTGCGGACCGACGTCAAAACTGAATCCCTTGAAGATGTACACTTTCGCCAAGATGGGGATGCTCACGTAGTCAAACTTGAAATAATACTTCGTCCCGTTCTCCTTGTGGCGCGTGCCCTGTCTCGAGAACAGCACCTCGGCTTGCGCCCCCACGTACTTGTTGAACTTGAACTCGGCGAACATACCCGCAAGGAAATCACATTTATTCTTGTTGTAAGTGCTGATAGATGTCCAGTTGAAGCCAACTTTCGGCCCGAACCCGAACTCTAAACCGCTTTTTTTCACCGGCTCTTTCTGCTGTGTCGCCTCTTGTGCGTTCAGGCTTCCCAACACGAGCATCGCCATAAAAACTAACAGTACTCTTTTCATTGTCTCTGATTTTTAATATTCAACTTTTCAATAAATAAAATATAATCAATTTAACAGGTTATCATAACTTCCGTCCTGCAAGACCTTCACGGCCTCGTTCAATATCTTGTTCGACTCGTTCGACACGCGGTACAATTCCGTCATCCCCCACAAGTCCCGAGCCAGCAGCGACTTCACGAACAGCCGCAACTCCGGCATCACCGGGCCCAGCAACGCCTCGTCTTTCTTCACCCCCTGCTTCTCCCCTTCCGCCACAATCTCCTCCACCATCTCGTCCGTCACCTCGAATTTCTTCTGGAACTCCTCGAATTTCGAATACTTTTTCTCCAACTCCGCCCGGTGGCGGTCCACGTAATTCATCGCGTACTCGCTCACCACGCCCTTCGCCAGCAGACGGTTAAAGTAAGTGTAATTCACGCCCGTGTCTATCGGCACGAAAACGTCGGGGATGATCCCCCCCCCGCCGTACACCAACCGGCGCTTCACCTTCGTGTAATATTTCGTCGTGTCCGTCACCTCGATGCTGTCGGCGCTCACCAGCTCCCCGCTCGCGTACCGCTCGAACACCTCCGCCTCGTAATTGTCACCCCGCTTGTAAGGTTTCTGAATGCAACGGCCCGAGGGCGTGTAGTAATGAGAAACCGTCAGCCGCACCATCGAGCCGTCCGTCAACGGGAATTGGCGTTGCACCAGCCCCTTGCCGAACGAACGCCGCCCCACAATCAACCCCCTGTCCCAATCCTGCACCGCGCCGGAGACAATCTCGCTCGCCGAGGCCGAGTTCCCGTCTATCAGCACCACCACCCGGCCGCTCTGGAATATGTCCGACGGCGTGGAGAACTCCTCCATCCGCCCGAACGCCGGACTGTCCGTGTACACGATGGACTTCTTCCCGTCCAGCAGGTGGTCCGCCATCCCCACCGCGGCGCCCATGAATCCGCCTCCGTTCCCTTGCAGGTCGATAATCAAATCCCGCATCCCCTCTTTCTGCAGTTTCTTCACGGCCTCCACGAACTCGTCCACCGTCGTCGCGGCGAACCGCGCCACCTTCACGTAACCGATGTTCTTGTCTATCATATAAGACGCGTCAACACTATAAATAGGTATCTTTCCCCGCGTGATTCGGAAGTCATACCGCTCCCCTCCCCGCGACACGCCCACGTTCACCACCGAGCCTTCCTCCCCCTTCAGCCGCTTCCGCACGTCCGCGGCCTTCAACCCCACCCCGGCGATATTCTCCCCGTCCACCGTCACGATGCGGTCGCCGGCCAGCAGGCCCACCTTCTCCGACGGACCTCCCGCCACCACGTCCACCACCACCAGCGTGTCGTGCAGCACGGCGAACTGTATCCCGATTCCGAAGAATCCCCCCTCCAGCGGCTCGTTCGCCTCCTCCACCTCTTCCCTCGAGATGTACACCGAGTGCGGGTCCAGGTCCGCCAGCACTTTTATGATGGCGTCCTCCGTCAATTTCGCCAAATCCACCGTGTCCACATACACGGCGTCTATCATCTGCATCAGCCGCAGATACTTCGTGGCCTGCTCGCGCACCGCGCGCTCGTCCCGTTGCGCCGAAGCGTTTTTCCAACTGGCACAGGCCATTAGCACTAACATTGCCGTCCACAAAAACTTCTTCATGTCCTATCTGTTTTGTTATGTTACGCTCTTCCACAAATTCCCACAAATGTATACATTCAACGCTTGAAAACCTACTAACAAACCCTTAATTTCTTTATTTTTCTAATTCTATCAACTCCAGGTTCTCTATCCGCCCCTCGTTCAGCTCGAAACGGGTCGCCGTCCTCACCCGGTGGAAGCCGAACCGGCCGGCCGCCCCCGGATTGATGTGAAGGCACTCCAACGACTTGTCATACTGAACCTTGGCAATATGCGAATGCCCGCACACGAACAGTTTCGACCGTTCCGTCCGCAGGATTTCCCCCGTCCGCCGCTCGTAATGGCCGGGGTATCCTCCGATGTGCGTCATGAACACCTTCACCCCCTCGCACCAGAACAGCTCCGTCCGCGGCCATATCCGCCGGAGCAGCTCCCCGTCCGCGTTCCCGTACACGGCGTGAACCCGGAACCGCCGGGCCAGCTCGTCCGTCACCGCCGCGTCGCCGATGTCCCCGCAATGCCACACCTCCTGGCAATCCTTGAAAAACTCCACTATCCTCGGGTCCAACCACCCGTGCGTGTCCGATAACAATCCTACTTTCGTCATCTTCTTCCATTTTAAGTTCCATACTCTATCCTGCTCCCGTGCTCCAGCGTGTTCTCCACCAGAAGGCACACCGGCAGTTCCTGCCTCATCTCCTCCACGTGCGAGATCAGCCCCACCACGCGCTCTTCCTCCCGCAGCGACTTCAGCGTGTCGAACACGATTCTCAGCGACTCTTTGTCCAGCGACCCGAACCCCTCGTCCAGGAAGAAAAAGTTCTGGTCGCTCCCCGTCAAGTCGCGGATGTTGTCCGTCAACGCCAGCGCCAATGCCAGCGACGCCTGGAACACCTGTCCTCCCGACAGCGTCCGCGCGCTCCGCATCCGCCCCTCGTTCATGAAATCCCGCACCACGAAGTCGTTCTCCTCGTTCAACTCCAGTTTCAGCCGCTGCCGCGTCATCCGGTAAAAACGCTCGTTCGCCGCGTTGCATAAGTTCTGCAAATATATAGAAGAAACGAATTTCACGAAATCATTTCCCCTGAATAGTGACTTCAGCACCCGCAAATTCCGCAAGCGGGCCTCCACGGCCACCAATTCCTTCCCGATTCTTCCCCTCTCCTCCCGCTTCTTCTCCAAGTCCGCCACCAGATTGCTCAGCGCGCCCCGCCGCTCCAGCGCCTCCCGCTCCAGCGCACCCGTCGCCTCCATTCTTCTCGCCAGCGCGGCGTGTTCCTCCGCGTCGTACCTCGTCCCGGCCACCGCCGCCTCCAGCTCCGCCAGCCTCACCTCCACCGCGTGCCATTGCCGCCCGTGCTCGTCGATTTCTCTCCTCCGCGCCGCCACGTCCGTTCCCCTCTCCAGCACGGCCCTCACCTCCCCCGCCCCCGCGTACCCCGTCCCCTCCAGCAGCCCCTCCAGCACCCGCTCCGCCTCCTTCCGCTCCGCCCTCGCCCTCTCCAGCTCCCGCTCCTTCTCCTCCGCGCTCCCCTCCCTCCTCCGGAACTCCGCCTCCAGCTCCTTCTGCCGCACGCTCCCCTCCCGGTACTCCCGCTCCGCCCGTTCCATCCGCCGCCGCTCCCGCTCGATTTCCTCCCTCACCGCCCCGTCGTCCCTCCCCTCGTACCGGCTCCCGTCGAAATTCCCCTGCTGCTCCGCCAACGCCTGCCGCCGGGCCTCCGCCTGCGCGATTTCCTCGTCGATTTTCTCCACCGCCCGCCTGTACTTCTCCAATTCCGCCTGTTTCCGTTCCAACTCCCTCTCCGTCCCGCGGACCTCCTCCTCCACCCGCGCCCTCATCTTCTCCATCGACTCCGCCCGCGCGATTTCCCTCCCCACCGCCTCCGCGTCGTCCGGCGAGAACCCCTCCCACACGAAAAGTCCCCTGTGCGCCGCCAACTCCCGCTCCCGCGCCGCCAGTTTCTCCCGCGCCTCCTTCTCCCGGGCCGACCTCAGCCGCTCCCGTTCCGCCGCCACCGCCGCCTTGGCCTCCTCCTCCCGCGCCACCCGCTTCTCCGCCTCCAACCCCGCGATTTCCGTCTCCTTCGCCCGCAGCTCCTCGTCCGCCTCCCCCGCGCGCAAGGGATGCGGATGAGACAAGGCCCCGCACAACGGGCACGCCTCCCCCTCCCTCAACTCCCGGGCGAAATCCGCCAGACGCTTCCTCGTGTTCAACGCCATCAACTCCTCCCTCGCCTTCGCCAGCAGCCGTTCCACCTCCGCCACGCTCCGCCCCCGCTTCCCCTCCGCCGGCCTCGCCGCCGGCCCCACCGCCTCCAGCTCCCGTACCGCCTCCGCCCTCGCCTCTGACAAATGCGCCTGCCGGACGTGCCACTCCCTCGCCCCGTACAACGCCTTCACGTCCGGAGCCTCCCGTCCCAGCCGCTCCGCCTCGGCCCGCCCCCTCTCCAGCCTTCGCCTCAACTCCTCCGCCTCCGCCCGGGTCTTCTCCACCCACTCCTCCCCCTTCTCCCTCCGCCCACGGGCCACCCGCAAGGCCGACTCCACCTCCCTCGTCCTCAACAACCGCTCCAGCCCCTCCGTTCGCGCCCGCGCCGCGTCCCGCCCCTCGTACTCCCACTCCACGGCGGCGAACCTCTCCGCAAAGGCGTCCCGCTCCCGCCGCTTCTCCTCCAACGCCCGCAAAGCCGCCTCCGCCTCCCGCTCCGCGCGCTCCAGACGGCGGCCCGTCTCCGCCTCCCGTCCCAACGCCGACCCGAACCGACCCGAGCAAAACTCATACTCCTCCACCTCCCGCCGCGTCCGCTCCACCTCCTCCCTCCGTTCCTCCAACCGCTTCCTCTCCCTTCTCCGCTCCTCCCGCTCTTCCAACAACCCCTTCTCCCGCCTCATCTCCTCCTCCCTCTCCCGTCCCGCCCTCATCTCCGCCTGCAACCTCTCCACCTCCCCCCGCACACGCGCCAGCTCCTCCCTCCTCTCCGCCACCGTCTCGTCCGACACCTCTCCCAACCCCGCCAGCCTCCCCCTCAACTCCCCCTCCCGCACCACCGCCTCGCCCTCCAAGGCAGCCGCCCTGTCATACAGCGCGTACTGCCGCAACTCCCCGAAAAGGTCCATCATCATCTCCGTCCGCTCCTTGTCCTTCAACATCAAAAACTCTTGAAACTTCCCCTGCGGGATAATCACCACCCGCTTGAAGTTCTGCGCCGACAACCCGATGGCGTCCGTCACCGTCCTCCGCTCGCAAGGCCTCCAGTCCTCCCCGTCCCACTCGTAATAACTGAACTTCGGCGACGCCACCTTCTCGAACTGCTTCCGGTTGCGCCGGTTCTCCACCACCGCCCGGTAACGCCCCCCGTCCCGACCCGCGCGGAACTCGAAGTCCACGAACAGCCTGTCCGACTGCAAATTCATCACATTGTAACCCACCTCCGTGCTCACCCGGTCCATCGTCCCGTACACCGCGTACACCATCGCCTCCAGAATCGCAGACTTCCCGCTTCCCACCGCCCCGAATATGCCGAACAACCGGGCGCCCGTCAGCCGCTCGAAATCCACCGTCTGCCGCTCCCGGTAAGAATAAATGCCTTCTAACGTCAATCTTATTGGAAACATAACCTCTCTCTATTTGATTCACATCCCGGACAACAACTCTCTGAACAAAGCCCTCATCTCCTCCCCCGCCTCCTGCCCCTTCCGCTCGCGGAAATAAGCGGCGAACAACCCCTCCACGTCCGTCCGCAGCCGGTAAATCGACTCCACCCGCTCGTTCCCCCTCCCCACGCCTGTCACCTCCGGCACGAACGACACGATTCCGTCGTGCGCCCCGTTCAGCCGCCTCATCTCCGCCGCCGTCAGGTAAGTCTCCGTCGCCACCGTCAGCTCCACCCACTTCTCCCCGTTCTCCCGCAACCACTCCACCGCCTCGTCCACCCCCTCGAAACGCCCCCGCGCCAGCCTCCTCCCCGACCGCAGCGGCACGCGCCTCACCTCCGCCCGTCCCCCCGGCTCCGCATCCACCACCAGCACGCACTTCTCCTGCCCCGCCTCGCTGAAACTGTAACACAAAGGACTACCGCTGTACATCACCGGACAACCCGCCCCCCCCACCGACTGGCAACGGTGCAAATGCCCCAGCGCCACGTACTGCACCCCCTCCGGCACCGCCGACGTCCACACCGCATCCGCCCCCCCGATGTTGACGGGCCGCTCATCGTCAGGCTCCTCCGGCACCTCCTCCGCATCCCTCGCCATCAGCAAATGCCCCGCCAGCACGTTCACCCCCGCCCCGTCGCAATACCGCTCCGCCAACCGCCCCCAATGCTCCCGCAGCCACTCCCGCGTCCCCTCCGCCTGCTCCTCCACCCCCACGAACCGCCCCAGCCTCACCCCGTTCGCGTACGGCGTCAGCAACAGCCGCAACGGATAATCCGCGCCCGGCACCCGGAACTCCGCAAACCCCTCCTCCGCCCGCATCAACTCCACCCCTCCCTCCGTCCGTCCCCCCACCAACACCTCCAGCGGACTCCCCGCCAAGAACACCCCGCACTCCCTCGCCAACACCCCCGGCGCCGCCACCCGCTCCGGCGAGTCGTGGTTCCCCGCGATTGCCACCACCAGCCGCCGCCCCCCGTCACCCAGCTCGTGCAGCGTCCGGTACAGCAGCCCCGCCGCCTCGTTCGGCGGATTGAACGTGTCAAACAAATCCCCCGCCACCACCACCGCGTCCACCCCCTCACTCCTCGCCACCCCCGCAATCTCCTCCATCACCTCCCGCTGCTCCTCCCCCCTCTCCCTCTCCCCCAGCCGCTTCCCCAAATGCCAGTCCGACGTGTGCAATATCCTCATAACTCACCCCTCCACCACGTCCAGCGGCGACCGCTTCATCACCAACGGATAACGCTCCGGATGCCTCAAACTCTCAATCTCAAGCTCCACGTCCAAATCCGGCCACCCAATTGCGTCCGGCCCCGTCATCCTCACATTCAACGCGCTGCTCACCCGTGCGTCCCGCAACCACGGCACCCGGTTGTACGACACAAAATAATCCTGCCCCATCACCGACAACAACATTCCCTCCCCGTTAATCATCAACACGCTTGCCGACATGGGCCGCGAACTGTAACTTAAACTCGTCTCCATACTTTTCCACCAATTTCGTTATCTTTTTCAAATCCTTACTGCCAAACCCGCAATTACTCGCCAACTCCACCTCCGGCTCCAGCCAAAACTTGGCCTCACACCCGGCCTTCACGACATGAATATGCATCCGTACCTCCTCGTTCGAGTACACCTTAAACACAAAACCGTCTTCCTGTCTAAACTTGGGACTCATATCCTTCAATTTATCATGCAAATCTAATCAAAAAAATCGCCCCGCCCAAACATCGCCCCGCTTTTCCGCCTCACCGCCCCCCCCGTCGCGGTACTCCCGCGGCGTCAGCCCCGTGTTCCGCTTGAAAAAGCGCAAGAAATGCTGCGGGTAACGGAACCCCAGCAGCTTCGCCACCTGCTTCACGCTCAGCCGGAGATTCAGAAGAGCGTCCTTCGCCGCCTCCGTCAGCCTCCGCTGCACGTGCTCCTGCGCCGTCAGCCCCGTCCTCGCCTTCACCAAATCCCCGAAATAATTCGGCGACAGGCACAACGCCTCGTGCGACGCGTACGAGAAAAACGTGAAGCGCCCCATCCCCGCGCCCAAAGCCGTCCCCCGCAGGAAATCGGGATGAAACAGCAGCCCCACAGCCTCCGGCACCGGCCCCCCGGCCATCCGCGAAATCCCGATGGTCTGCCCCGGAGCGAAACAAATCACCGTCCCGTCGTCGAAATCATACCTCGTCTTCCCGTAGTCTATCGTGATGCCCACCGTCTTCACCAGAAAAAGAGCGTAAAACCCCAGCGTCATCCGGTGCGTCGGCTGATTCTCCGAACGGTCGAAACGCACCACCCCCACCTGGGGATGCCGCGTCTCCACCCCGAAAAAACGCCCGTACTCCTCGAGCGTGTCCGCCTTAATGATATCCGTGTCCATGTCCGTGTCCCCTTTCTCCCGCGAAAATAACCATTCCCCCGCCCCCGCGGAAACGGACCGGCGAAAACAAGTAACCGGGGTACTTTTTCCCGTCATGCGGGTAATCCCCCGCCCCTCCCCGTAAAAGACCGGCGGATAACGCGCCACGCCCCCGGACGCCATCTCCGCTCACGCGCGCCCCCGCGAACTCCACCACAAACCTCCTTTCCAATTAACATTGACACTCCCGCGAACACACAAAAAACCTCCCGCCGCCACAGAGACAGCCCCAAATCCTCCCTCCGCGTTGCCGCTGAAAGAGCACCCCCTCACGCCAGCGGCACCGAGGGCGACGCTTTCCGCCCGTCGACGCTGAGGACGAAAGCGTACACGCGGACCTCCGCCGGAGAGTCGGGCAGCGTCCACTCCGCCGAGCCGCCCGTCCCCCGCGCGCCTGCCTCGACCGCCACGCCGAACCACGTGCCGGCCTCGCGCCACAGCAACGCCGCATGCACCGCGTCGTCCGTCCGCCCGCCGAACGAATTCCCCTCGGCCTCCCAGGCAAAACGCACCGTCGCCCCCTCCACCGTCGCCTCCGCCCGCGGCGGCCTCAGGCTGCCCCACGAGCACGCCAGCCGTCCGAAATCCACCTCCCGGCGGTCCTTCCCCGCAACCACCTCCTTGTTGTGGCTCATGAACGCGTTCCACGCCGTCCAATTCCCCGGCCGCTCCGGGAACCCCTTCCGAATCACGTCCAGCATCCCCCGTCCCAGCTCCGACAACGCCCCGAACCCGTCGCTGCGCTCCGTCCTCTTCCGCCGCCGCTTGCTCTTCGGCGCGCGCTTCTTCCGCGCCATGTTGCGCCCGTCCCTCGTCACGTAATACGACACTCTGCCCAACCGCCCCTCGAACGCCCCCGCCGTGTCCGGAAACACCTCCGCCATAATGTCCTCCTTTCTTTTTCGTTAAACCTGTCACAAATATACGCGCGATTTTCCACATTCCCGCCATTCCCGCCCCCGAAATCATCCGGCCAATCCGCTCCGGCTCGATGCCCCCTCACCCTGCACTCACAGGGCAACCGTACCCGCCTCCATCCTCTCCCCGCCCCTCCTTCAATCCTCCCTCGCCCCTCCGCCTCCAGCCAACCACCTGTGTCCCAATCCACTCCATCCACTTCCACCACTCCCCTCTCCCGCCCCGGCAGTCATCCGGCAGGGGACAGACAGGGTGTTGGCAGGGTGTTGGCAGGGAGATAGCCCGCAAATAATCCATTGATAACCCGTGTATTATCCGTATCAAACGCTGATTAAACGCTGATCAACGGGTAATCAACGGGTGATATATCACCCGTTGATTAGGAAATGACAAATAATTTATGTATATTCGCATCGGATTATTAATGGCAAACTTACGGTTTAACGACGACCTGTCTCCCTGCCAACCCCCTGCCGGCACCCTGTCAGGACAAAGCCGGAGGCGGCGAACGGACAGATGAAACAATTGAAAAACACAACCATTAAAAAAGGAGGACACGATGAAGATTATCAACGCGGAGGGAGGACAGATGAGCGGGCGGGTGGGCAACATGATTTATTACGTGAGGGACGGGAAGACGTACGCCCGGCGGGCGCGGATTCCGGGGAAGAAGCGGAAGTGGGAGACGGAGGGGCGCGACGAGCGGAACGCGGCGGCGGCAAGGCGGTTCGGCGTGACGCAGCGGATGTACAGCCTCTTCGCGCGGGAAGTGTCGCCGGAGATTTGGCGCGCGGCGGCGAGGGCGAGGGGGATGATGGCGGCCAACCTGTTCCACTCGCTGAACTTCGCGTGCGTGGACGGGCAGGGCCGGCTGGCCAACCCGGAGGCGTTCCGCTTCTCGGAGGGGGAGCTGACCGTGCCGCCGGGGCTGACGGTGGCGCCCGCGGGCGGGGACGCGGAGGGGACGTGGTTCGAGGCGGCGTGGGAGGCCGAGGAGGAGTGGGGACTGGCCGCGCCGACGGACCGGCTCGTCGTGGGAGTGATGTACGCGGACGACCCGCTGTCGACGCGCCTGGCGGCGGAGGTGTCGGGGACGCGGGGCGAGCTGCACGGACGCTTCCGCCTGGAGACGGGCCGCGGCGGAGCGGCGCACGCCTATCTCTTCTTCGCCCGGGAGGACGGCGCGGCCTTCTCCCCCAGCCGCCACTTCCGCCTGGAGGCGTGACGCTTTTCACCGCACCCCGTGCTGCCTTAGAATTTCTTGTATTTCCGTCTCCGAAAGGTTCTCCCGCTCCGACTTGTCATAGAGATAGCGAAGCCCGATTTCCCCGTCGTCCTCCGCCGCAGCTATCAGCGTGATGAGCCTCGCACCTCCGCTTTTCCCCTTGCCTTTCGACCGGATGGCCATGCGCACCTTACGCACGCCACCGCCCAAATCAACGCCCTGCTAAGGATTCTCCAACAGGCTTTCGCTCAATTGCCTCAAGTCCTCCTCCAGCGAATGGTAGCGTTTGCTCAGCCGCTTGAACTGCCGCTTGAAGGCGGGACAGACTCTAATTGTGTAGCTCATGGAAGAAATCCTCTAACGGTTGGCCTTTCAATTTTCCCTCCCGGGCGAGCCGGATTTGCTCGCCCACCTCGTGCAGGTCCGCGATGATTTCCTCCTTCGTCTGCGGACGCGTCTCTTCTTTCTTGGCGCGCTCTTTCGAGAGGATGCGGGCAATGCTCCGCTTGATGCGCTCCAGCACTTCCGCCTCCTCCACGCCGACGATTTCGCTCAAAAGCTCTCCCCGCAATGTGTTTATCTGTGTCGTGCTCATAGTCGTGCCCTTTGGTTGTCCCGACAGATATACGCAAACTTTTCCAACCCCGCCACATTCTTCGCCCCGCTTCTTTCGCCGCCACGGGAAAAGCCGTCCCAAGGGGAAGGAAAGGAAATATGACGCACGGCCGCGATCGAGGAAGGGAGAGAGGGGGACGAAGAGGGAGGAGGGGGTTTTGATTTCGGGGAGAATGTTGTATCTTCGCGGGCGCAATAACAAGGAGACACTATGGGATTCAAGGAAGAAATAGCGAGGAGGCGGACGTTCGGCATCGTGAGCCACCCGGACGCCGGAAAGACGACGCTGACGGAGAAGCTGCTGCTGTTCGGGGGCGCCATCCACGTGGCGGGCGCAGTGAAGTCGAACAAGATAAAGAAGACGGCGACGTCGGACTTCATGGAAATCGAGCGGCAGCGGGGGATATCGGTGGCCACGTCGGTGATGGGATTCGAGTACGAGGGAGTGAAAATCAACATTCTGGACACGCCAGGGCACCAGGATTTCGCGGAGGACACGTTCCGCGTGCTGACGGCGTGCGACAGCGTGATTATCGTCATCGACTCGGCGAAGGGAGTGGAGGCGCAGACGCGGCGGCTGATGGAGGTGTGCCGGATGAGGCGCACGCCGGTAATCGTATTCATGAACAAGCTGGACCGCCCGGGGATGGACGCGTTCGATCTGCTGGACGAGGTGGAGCGGGAGCTGAAGATAGGGGTGACGCCGCTGAGCTGGCCCATCGGGAACGGGGACCAGTTCAAGGGGATTTACAACATCCACCGGGAGAACCTCCAGCTCTACTCGGCGAGCATCCAGACCATCACTGAGGGCGTGGAAATCGGGGACATTGCGGGACGGGAGCTGGACGAGCGCGTGGGGGAACGGGCTGCGGGGAAGCTGCGGGAGGACCTGGAGCTGATACGGGAGGTGTACCCCGGGCTGGAGCGGGAGGAGTATCTGGCGGGACGGGTGGCCCCGGTGTTTTTCGGGTCGGCGCTGAACAATTTCGGGATACGGGAGATGCTGGACTGCTTCGTGGAAATCGCGCCGTCGCCGCTGCCCCGGGAGACGGAGGAGCGCATGGTGTACCCCGACGAGGAGAAGTTCACGGGGTTCGTGTTCAAGATTCACGCGAACATGGACCCGAACCACCGGGACCGGATAGCGTTCGTGAAGGTGTGCTCGGGCCGGTTCCTGCGGAACACGAACTATTACCACGTGGGGCTGGGCAAGACGCTTAAGTTCTCGACGCCGACGGCTTTCATGGCGTCGAAGAAGTCAATCATCGACGAGGCGTACCCGGGGGACATCGTGGGGCTGCACGACACGGGGAATTTCAAGATTGGCGACACGCTGACGGAGGGGGAGAAACTGCATTTCAAGGGGATTCCGTCGTTCTCGCCGGAGCTGTTCAAGTACATCGAGAACGCGGACCCGATGAAGTCGAAGCAGCTGGCGAAGGGGATAGACCAACTGATGGACGAAGGGGTGGCGCAGCTGTTCGTGAACCAGTTCAACGGGCGGAAGATTATCGGGACGGTGGGGGCGCTGCAGTTCGAGGTGATCGAGTACCGGCTGCTGCACGAGTACGGGGCGGCATGCCGATGGGAGCCCATCAACCTGTACAAGGCGTGCTGGATCGAGGCGCAGGACGCGGCGGAGCTGGAGGATTTCAAGCTGCACAAGGCGCAGTACATGGCGAAGGACAAGTGGGGGCGGGACGTGTTCCTGGCGGAGTCGCAGTACATGCTACAGATGGCGCAGGGGAACTACAAGGGGCTGACGTTCCACTTCACGTCGGAGTTTTAGCGCGGGGGCAGAAAGGCGCGCGTATTTGCCGGAAGCGCCCAAACGGGCCCTGTCACGGGCACGACACAGACAAACGCACCGCGCGGGGGGCTTTTGAGCGAAATCGCCAGCGAGGAGGAAGCGGAGGCGCCGGAAGGAATCAAGCGGAGCGTCGCCCGCGTCCTGCCGCCGGAACGCGCAAGGCGCACATGGCCACCAAGACGAAAGGCAAGGGGAAAACTGAAAGAACTGGAAGCGCACAGGTACAAATCGCAGGAAACGACCGCCATATGGAGAGTCTCCGGAAGCCGCCAGCCACGAACAGGTTATCCGAAACGAATTTCTTACATTCGCGAGAAAATATTCAGAAGACATGCTTGCATACACATATATCGAACACGGAAGATTCGAGCTGGTGGAGAAACCCAGACCGACCTTGCAGGAGGAGGAAGACGCCATTGTACGCGTGACACTGGGGAGTATTTGCACGAGCGACTTACACATCAAACACGGAAGCGTGCCCCGGGCCGTCAGAGGAGTGACCGTCGGACACGAGATGGTGGGCATCGTGGAAGAAACCGGCGCCAAGGTCCGGACGGTCAGGCCCGGCGACCGGGTGACAGTGAACGTGGAGACTTTCTGCGGAGAATGTTTCTTTTGCAAACACGGACACGTCAATAACTGCACCGACCCGAACGGGGGGTGGGCCTTAGGATGCAGGATAGACGGCGGGCAAGCCGAACACGTGAGGGTGCCCCACGCCGACCAAGGATTGAACCGGATACCGGACAATGTGAGCGACGAGCAAGCGTTGTTCGTGGGCGACATTTTGGCCACCGGCTTCTGGGCCGCCCGCATATCGGAAATCCAGCGAGAGGACACGGTGCTGATTATCGGAGCGGGCCCCACGGGTATCTGCACGCTGCTTTGCGCCATGCTCAAACAGCCCAAACGCATCATCGTCTGCGAGAAATCGGCGGAAAGAATCCGCTTTGTCCAAGAACATTACCCGCAAGTGCTGACCACAACGCCAGAAAGATGCGAAAGGTTCACACGGCAAAACAGCGAGCACGGTGGCGCCGACGTGGTAATCGAGGCGGCCGGAGGCGAAGAGACATTCCGCATGGCGTGGCAATGCGCCCGCCCGAACGCCATCGTCACCATCGTCGCCCTCTACGACGCGCCACAAATATTGCCCCTTCCAGAGATGTACGGCAAGAACCTGACGTTCAAGACGGGCGGAGTGGACGGGTGCGACAGCGAGGAGATTCTGCGCCTAATCGCAAAGGGACTCATTGACACCACGCCTCTCATCACCCACCGATTCCCGCTGGGCGACATCGAGGAGGCTTACCGGATTTTCGAGAACAAGCTCGACGGTGTGATCAAAGTGGCCATCGCAGGGGAATGACACTCTCACACAGGAAATTGTGGGGTTGAACTTATAGCAGAATTCGGCGAGGCACAGTTGAATCTGCTCCTCAATCGTCTCGTTGGGAAAGAAGCCCTCATCCATCTCCATGTCCCCATGAAGGAGGGGAAGGCTGTCACGCTCGCCCATCACGCCATGCGGCTTATGTGCCATTCGCCATACGGACCGGTAACGCTTGCGCCCGGGCCGGAGCCGCGTCTCCTTTGCCGACATGGCGCACTTGATCGGCATGTTCTCTTCTTTTTAGAAAAGCAAACGATATATTATAGTTTGGCACCCCTGCGCAAAAAAATCGCAGGCATACAAATGTCTGGAAATAGAAAATTCCGTATCTTCGTCCTGCAAAGTAAAATAACAGAAGAAGTATGTTTACCAACAGGGAAGAAGTATTGGAAAAGGCATTACGAATATTCGCCAAAATGAACTACGAAAAAGCCACCCAAGTGGAAATAGCCAAAGCCTGCGGGCTGTCAAAAGCCGGACTGATTTATTATTTCCCGCTCAAGCAGGACCTGTTCGTGGCGGTGGTGGACAAATATGTGTTCCGCACCCAACAGTTGGAGAACAAATTTCAGTTCACAGCAGGTTCGTTTTCGGAATTTATCGACCAATATGTGAGCGGAGTGGAGAAAACCATGAACCGCCTTGTGCACATGCTCGATGACGGCAACAATCCCAACGGTTGCTGCTTTAATTTCTACTACTATCATCTGCTGATGCAGGTACGGTTATATTATCCGAACGTGGAGAAGAAGTTAGCCTCCATATTCGAGCGAAACCTCCAACTGTGGAAGTCTGCCATTCAAAAGGCAAAAGAAAGCGGAGAAATGCGCCAGGATCTGGACGTGGAAGAAACCGCCTCGATATTCTGGCAGGTCTTTTTCGGCATCTCCTTTGAGCAGTCTTTCTTTCAAGGGTTGAATATCAAGCAACTGTCACAAAGACTTCATTTCATTTACTCGTTGCTAAAAGCCTGAAACCAGATTTCCGGCGCAAATCACACCTGCGTATCATCCATATTAGGAGTTTTAACACAACAAAAACAGACCAGTCGGTTTGTTTTTGCGTTCCTTTGCGTATATTTGCGCATATGATTTTACTTTCAGCAATATGGATAATATTCAGCGACAGAGAGGAAACATAGAGCCGCATAAGGAGCAGAAAGCCGACGGGGACCACATACGGACAGAGTATGCAGGAAACGGGGAAATTCCCCTGCTGCCCTCTCAGGATACGGGCGTGGAAATAGCAGGTAATGATTCCGCTTGCATAGCGGCAATTCCTTTCAAGCTATCGGATTTTTACGACCGCTATTCTCCCCATGCCCACATTGATCACAGCCGGGCATATGTTCGGCATCCCCAACCCAAGAGGGAACACAGACTGCCGAAGGGCTATCCGGAACTGATGAAAGAACTGCCGCGGTATTTCCGTGAATATCGCCCGAAGAAATGGTTGTTTGAGGGCGAAACGCCCGGACCCGTACTCGGCAAGCGCATTGGCGAAAGCGCTGAAAAAAGCCACACAACGGGCCGGTATCAAGCACCGGGCACACGCACACAGCCTCCCCCACTCCTTTGCCACGCATCTTTGGAAACAAGGGACAGACTTACACACGATACAGGTGAGCGCGCACAAAGCTAATATATCCAATCCACTTGACACTCTGGATGATTCGTAAGATGCAGCTATTAGAGATTAGGACACACACCCGTGAGGTACAAGTTATCGGATTATTCTACACCTAAAGGTGCATTTATAAACAAATTAGCTACAAACAAAAAAAATAAAGTTATGAAAAAGGAAATTGTAAATCGAATTAAGCAATTAGGCGGTAATGTCGCCAATGTAAAAGGAGTGTCTTTACAAGAAGACTTGTGTGCCATAACTTTCAACACTGCTTTATATCAAAAGCCGGAATACACACCTTGGCTGTCTGCCGAAAATACAGAACCAATTGAAGTTTTGGGCGATTGGGTGGATAAGAATATGGAATTATTCAATTCTGACAGAGAAACATTTTATAAGAAAATGGTTAATACCTACTATACATTGGACGAAGAACCTCGTGGGCAATTATTTTGGGTAGCAAAGCCCTTCACTCCGTTTCAAAAGGGCACACAAGATTTTGAAGAATGGAATGATTGGTTTTCAGATAATGCAGAGTTGGACGAAATCATTCAACATTCAAATTGCGACACTCCCACCTTTGTGGAATTGCTTTACACAGATGCTTATCCCAATAACTACTACATCTGTGTATCAGACCTCAATGTTGATAATCCGATTGTATGGAGTACAGACCATGAGGAGTTTTTTACAGAGGTTACTAATGAAGGAACATTGGAAGATTTTCTAAACAAGTTCATGACAAAAGAGGAGTTTATAGATATCGTAAAACGAAAGATGGAACAATAAAGAACGTAGCTAACACGCACCTGTTCCGCCTAACGGCGGCAAGCTGCCGAACTAACATCAAAAACAGTGTACTATATATGGAAACAAGAGATAAACTTTTTACTGAAGAACAGTATAGGAAACAACTTGCAGGATATTCCAAAAGGTGTAGACAGCTAGAAAGCAGTATTATGGAAATTATCAATGCGGAGAAAGAGCATATTCAATTATACTCTGCTCCAAATTCTAATGTTGCTTACAATAAAACAGTTACGCTTTTTGGATGTAAATTGAATTCATTTCTAATCAAGTATTCAGTTGGAGAAGATATGGCAACATTAAAATATGATTACAATGATTTAGTAGAAACACTAACAAATCATTGGACGATTACCGGTATGTATGTACAGATGTTATGGATGTTGTCAATTGGAATAATGTTAGATACAGATGAACAAAATGTAAGGGTATTGTCAAGCATGATTGACGATGAAAATGTTAATGACACCTTGCATGATTTTTTAATAAAATACAGATTAACCGATTGGGAAAGATGTTCCGACATAGTATTATTTCCAGTTCCTTATCAAAGTATATTGTCTATAATTTCCAGCAACAATCAAAGTAAAGAATTGTCCATTCAGAAATTAGAGAAGTATCTTAAAAAGGAATGGTATCAAGGTCATTTTGATTGTGCTTGGCATGACGACCATAAATATGGCATCAGACATGACGGCTATTGGAGTTTTGAAAGCGGTGCATTGGTCAAGGTCTTGGGACTGGATGATAGCAGCCTTAAAGGGTTGCCATACTATCCATACGATATGGTACACTGAAATGAGAATAAAATATGATGTTAACAAAGCGTGACAAGGCTTAGCCATTAGAAACAAATTATAATGATATGGACTTTATAGACAAACTTTTAGACGAAGATTACGATTGGGGCGATGAACGCATTGATGAAGACGCTTATGATGAACTTAGCGCCGAACTCATCATTGACTACTTAAGGAAACATGACTCGGAATTTCGCCAAATGCTGGCTTCAAGCTGGAATTTTGATAACCCCAAGAAAGTTATCAAATGGATTATTGACCAACCCGACACGGACAAAGGCACATGCCTGCTACTTTATTGGCGAATGGCTCCAGGTTTCAGCAAACAGTTTGTAAACCGT
This sequence comes from uncultured Butyricimonas sp., assembly GCA_944320555.1. GTDB lineage: Bacteria > Bacteroidota > Bacteroidia > Bacteroidales > Marinifilaceae > CALUMT01. The sequence continues at coordinate 100,422 of CALUHX010000002.1, forward strand.
GAAGAATGTGAAAATACCCATAGTTGGTATCTTGAAGACTACGACATCATTCAAACACTTGAACGAAATTACACAGCAGGTTTTTACAAAAATCAACGCTACGCTTTCAATCCTCGCCATGACTCGTATCAAGACGGATATGACTGGACAGCGAATTTGAAACTTTCGGAATTTAAGGTCCCCATTCCTCAAGAGATGTTCACTCCTTTAGCGGGAATTGTATTAAAGACTCCTTCCTGGGAAGAAGGCATTCCAGAAGACTTACAACCAGCAATGGATCGTTTGGGTGATTTAGTGGATGAATAATGTTAAACCGATATATCGGAATGATTGAGATAACCTATAAATTCCAATAAACTTTTTGATATGACACTATTTGCAGATACCCCAAACGCCCTGCCTGAGGAAGAGGCGGACAAGCTCTTCGCCGCCGGAATATCATTTATGAGCAACAAGGCTTTTTCTTCCGCCTATGCGTGCTTTGACCGTCTTCCGGTCAAGGATTTCAGGCTACTGTACAACAAAGCCCTCTGCTGTTTCATGGTGGGATGGTACGATGAGTGCCACAGGTTGCTTTGTGAAGCCGAACGCCTTGTGCCCATGAATGCCGGCCACGGCACGGAAAGACTTCCTGAAGCGTTCCTCCGTTACCTCCATGACGAGGAATCACCGTTCTGCCCCATATCGCAAGGCACTCCCGAACCGCTGGCATATACACGGATCCTGCGCCTGAAGGCGGAAGCCGCTTTCAAACTGCACTTATACAGTGAAGTCAAGGCCATTTCCAACCGGCTGGGC